>CAJBZC010000113.1 GCA_903959965.1 uncultured bacterium | reverse complement strand
GTTGGCAACTCTCCAAGAGTTGGGGACTCTCCAAGGGTTGGGGACTCTCCAAGGGTTGGGTAATTATGTTAAATAGGATAGTGTTAAAAACGAACAGGCGCCCGTCGGATATAATGCCGGCGGGCGCCTGTTTTTGTTAGATCGGAAGGAAGATCGTTACCAGTTCAATTCGAGTTTGTTGTTGCGGCGTTCCATGTCAGCGGTGCGTTGCAGCGGATCGATCTCGACGGATTTCAGGTCGGTGAGTTTGCGGTCGATGGTGATGGTGTAAAGCGGGTGCGTCCATTTCCAAGGGGTACCGACGGTTCGTTTAACACTCGGATCTTCGCTGGACTTGTTCCCGAACATTAGGTATTGCGGAATATATGCGATCTCCCGGCTGCCGTCCTTGAACTGCAGGTCGAGGTCGACGGGCATCGGCATGGTACCGGCATTGCGGAGGCGGATGTTGGTTTTACCCTTCTCCTCCCAGAGGCTGTCGATCGCGTAGTCGATCGTTTTGCTGGTATTTACAAAGAAGGTGCGGTACCAGTCGAGCTGCACACCGCTCACATCTTCTGCTACCCGAATGAGATCTGCCGGATTGGGGTGCTTATATTTCCAGCGATTGAAATATTCCAGCAGGATGCGATCGCGCACTTCTGCACCGACGATGTATCCGAGCTGTTCCATGAATACTTCTCCTTTCGAATAGGCGTTCGTTGAGTAGGCGTAGTTCGAAGAATATTGGTCGGAATGCGTGGTCAGGGGTTCGTTGTGTTCGCTTTTCGCGAGGCGGATATAGCTTTGGAAGGCGCCGATGTGCGGATTTTTAAGCTTACCGCCGTTGAGGAAATTGGCGACCCTGGATTCTCCGAAACTCGTGAAACCCTCGTCCATCCATGAATGTAGGGATTCGTTGGTGCCCAGGATCATCTGGTACCAGCTGTGCATCCATTCGTGGATGGTGACACCTTCGCCGGCGCCTTTCAGCAGGGTGGCCATCGGGTATTCCATCCCGCCGTCGCCGCCCTGTATGAAGGAATACTGCTTGTATGGATATTTCCCGAAGGTCTTGTCCATGTAAGGCAGGGCACGGGCCGCGAGATCCAGCACGCCTTCCCATTCTTTCCGGGATCTATCGATGTAGCTTTCGAGGCTCATCCTTTGTTTCATGCCTTCTGGCAGGGCATTCCATTGTTTTTCAAGGTGCGGGCGACTGATCTTATAGTAAGCGTGCAGCACCATCCCGTCGCGCACCTGCTTGCTGGCGTGGATGTAGTCAGGGTCGGCCGCCCACATGAAATCATGCACATTCGGCGCGACAAAGCGCCAGGTGAGCCGGGGGGATGCGGGGCGTTTCACCGGCACGCCGGGTGTCTCATATCCATGGCCGATCTCCTGCGGATTCTGGAGATAGCCTGTGCCACCGATGACGTAGCTGCTGTCAATCGTGATATTTACCGCAAAATCGCCCCAGACGCCATAAAACTCCCTGGCGATGTAGGGCGTTGGGTGCCAGCCTTCGTAGTCGTATTCGCAGAGTTTTGGATACCATTGAGCCATACTAAAGCGAACGCCTTCGGCATTGTCACGGCCGCTGCGGCGGATCTGCACGGGCACCTGCGCTTCGAAGTCCAGATCCAGCATGACTTTGGAACGTGGCAGTACCGGCTTGTCGAGGATGACCTTCAGGATGGTTTCATGTTCCTCAAGTTTTTGAACCTTACCGTTCATCCGGAGGGATGTCACCCGTTGATAACCGATTTCATCCGGCTGGAGTTTGGAGATGCGGTCTCTCACCCGGGCATCCCAGTCGTTCCGTCCTCCGACCACCTTCTTCCCCAGTTCGAGGCTGCGGGCATCCATCATGCTTCCGGGCTGGAAAGCATTCCAGTAAAGATGAAAATAAAGGACCTTAAGCGTGTCCGGGGAGTTGTTCCAGTATTCCAGGTTCTGCTTTCCCCTGAACCGGTTAGCACCGGCGTCGACATCAACGTCCATTTTATATTTGACGCGTTGCTGCCAGCGATCGGTCTGCGCCTGCGTCAGACTGCTGATCGCGACCGCGCAGATGAGTAAAAGCCACTTGTACATGTGAAAGGGTTTGTCTGCAAAATACAAAAACCCTGCGAGGCTTCGCGACCAATCATCCGATGTGTGAGGGTACTTGCCGATGCCGGTCGGATCATTTAGAGCCGCTGCCGGATGCGGGCGACGGTTTCCGTCTTCCAGGACGCGAAATCTCCGACAATGATGTGTTGACGTGCTTCACGAACAAGCCAGAGATAGAAGGCCAGGTTCTGCACGCTGGCGATCGTATATGCGAGGTATTCCTTCGCCTTGAAGAGGTGGCGGAGATAGGATTTCGAGTAGTACTGACTGGTCTCGCAGGGGAGACCTGGATCGATCGGGGAGAAGTCTCGCTCCCATTTCTTGTTGTCGATGTTGATGACGCCTTCGGTGGTGAAGAGCATGGCATTCCTCCCGTTTCGGGTTGGCATCACACAATCGAACATATCCACCCCAAGGGAGATGCATTCGAGGATGTCCCAGGGCGTGCCGACGCCCATCAGGTATCGTGGCTTGTTCGACGGGAGATGCTGGCAACACAGATCCGTGAATTCGTAGATCATAGGGGTCGGTTCACCAACGCTGAGGCCGCCGATGGCATTGCCGGGCGCATCCTTCGATGCGATGTATTCGCAGGAGATCTTCCGCAGATCAGCGAAGGTGCCGCCCTGTACAATCGGGAACAGATTTTGCGTATATGCATAACGGTTATCCGTATCCGAAAATCGCCGGATGCAGCGGTCTAGCCATCGGTGCGTAAGCTCCATCGACTTCTTCACATAAGCATATTCGGATGGATAGGGCGGGCATTCGTCAAAGGCCATGATGATATCCGCCCCGATGCTGCGCTGGATGTCCATGACGGATTCCGGCGTGAAGAGGTGCCTGGATCCGTCGATATGACTCTGGAAGACGACGCCCTCTTCAGTGATCTTCCGGCTGGCGGCCAGGGAGAAGACCTGATAGCCGCCGCTGTCGGTCAGAATGGGGCGGTCCCAGTGATTGAAACGATGCAGTCCCCCGGCCTCTTCCAGGGTCTGAAGTCCGGGCCGCAGGTACAGGTGATAGGTATTCCCCAGGATGATTTGGGCATCGATTTCCTCTGCCAGCTGACGCTGTGTCACGGCCTTTACACTTCCGGCCGTTCCGACGGGCATGAAGATAGGCGTCGGGATGGTTCCGTGATCGGTTTTGATGAGCCCCGCGCGTGCGGCAGAGCCGGAATCGGTATGCTGGAGGTCGAAGCTGAGACGGGCCATGGCCGCAAGTTACATCAGCGCCGCCTTTTCGGGAGCAGGAACGGAGATGCATGCAGATGAATGCCTAAATTTGCGGCACATGAAGAAGCTCGACAGATACATATTACGCCAGTTCCTGTCGACCTTTTTCTTTTCCATTGTCTTGCTTACGGTGATCTCCACCGTGATCGACCTGAGCGAACGGACGGATGATTTCGCCCGATCGGGGCTCACCACCCGTCAGATCATCGAGCAGTACTATTTCGGATTCGTACCCTATATCATGGCGATGCTCTTCCCGCTGTTCGTGTTCATCTCGGTGATTTTATTCACTTCGAAGATGGCTAACCGAACTGAATTTGTGGCGATGCTGGCCAGCGGTATCAGCCTCAGGCGTATCCTGCGGCCTTATATGATCGGCGGCATACTGCTCGCCGGGACCCTCTGGTGGGGCTATCTGGAGCTGATCCCCCGGGCCAACGACATCCGCGCCACGTTCGACCTTAAGTATTTGCGAAGCGGACCAATGGCGCAGGGGCCATCCAACAGCTATTACATGCGGGTGGATTCCTTCTCCTATTGCGGCATCCGCTATTATGACACGGTGAGTAAGAACGGTGGGGGCTTTTTCATGGAGACGATCCGCGGCAACCGCATCACTTATAATCTCCGGGCCGATAATATCATGTGGGATACCGCGAAGAAAGACTGGCGGCTCACGGGAGTGGTGGAAAGAAAGGTCGACAGTATGGGGGAGCGGGTGACCTATTCTCCGGAAGTTCATCGCAAATACAGTTTCCGCCCTGCGGATTTGCGTCGGGATGATTTTATGCAGGCGCGACTGACCTCTCCGGAACTGCGGAGGATGATAGAACTCGAACAGCTGCGGGGATCGGAGACGGTGAAAGACCTGACCATGGAGTATGCGAAGCGAACCTCGACGCCTGTATCTGTGATCATCCTGACCCTGATCGGTGCGATACTTGCCTGCCGGAAAATCCGGGGAGGGAGTGGGATGCACCTGGCCTGGGGGATCGTCATCTGTTCTGTTTTCATCCTGGCGGACAGGTTTTCGACCATCTTCTCCACCAAGGGCGACCTGAATCCGTACATCGCGGCCTGGATCCCCAACATCATCTTTGCACTGGTGACCGGATGGCTGTACCGGCAGTCACCCAAATGATGACTAAACACAACTTTAACCATCATCTCTTGTTGCAAAGCCGGGCATTGTCATACCTTTGAAGAAAGGCAGCAATGACCTTCACATCAGGTTCGTCCGTTATGCCAGGGGTGAATAAAACCGGGCGTTTCCTGAGTTCATTCAGAAATTCCAACGATCATGGGCATCATCAAGGAAAGGTTCAGGAAGAAGGCGGATGAGGTCTCCGCGGAGATCAAGGAGATCATCAAGACACACGGACACAGGAAGATCGGAGAGGTCACATTGGCGCAGGTATATCAGGGGATGCGCGGGATCACGGGACTGGTATCCGAGACGTCCCTGCTCGATGCGAACGAAGGCATCCGTTTCCGGGGTTACTCGATCCCGGAACTGCAGGCCAGTCTGCCCAAGGTGAAAGGCGGCAGCCAGCCCCTGCCGGAAGGACTGTTCTACCTTATGTTACTGGGGACACTGCCCACCGAAGAGGAAGTGAATCATGTGACATCCACACTCCAGCGTCGTTCGCATGTACCCAATTATGTGTTTGATACGATCGAATCCCTGCCGGTGAACGCACACCCGATGACGCAGTTCGTCGTTGGCATTATGGCGTTGCAGACCCAGAGCTCCTTCGCCAAGCGCTATGCCGAGGGTATGTCCAAGAAGGATTACTGGGATGCAACTTACGATGACGCCCTGGACCTGATCGCCCGCCTGCCCCGTATCGCTGCCTATATCTATCGCCGAAAGTACCGTAATGGCGACCATATCCAGCCCAACGGACTGCTCGATTGGTCAGGCAATTTCGCCCATATGATGGGCTACGATGACGAGTCTTTCAAGGAACTGATGCGCTTATATATGACGATCCATGCTGACCATGAAGGCGGTAATGTATCTGCTCATACCACCCACCTGGTGGGATCTGCCCTCAGCGATCCCTTCCTCAGTTTTGCGGCCGGCATGAACGGCCTGGCGGGTCCGTTGCACGGTTTGGCCAACCAGGAAGTGATCAAGTGGATCTTCGAGATGCGCGAACAGCTGGGGGTCGAGCTTCCTTCCAACGAACAGATCGAACAGTACGTTAGAAAGACCCTCAGCGAAGGCAAGGTGGTACCCGGTTACGGCCATGCCGTGCTTCGCAAGACCGACCCGCGCTTCACGGCTCAGATGGAATTCGGTCGCCAACACATGCCGGATGATGCGCTGGTAAACACGGTATGGCGGATCTATGAGGTCGTGCCGCCGATCCTCAGCTCCCTCGGCAAGGTGAAGAATCCCTGGCCGAATGTGGATGCCCACAGCGGTGCCCTGCTCGTTCACTACGGCATGGTTGAATACGAATTCTATACGGTGCTGTTCGGCGTCAGCCGCGCCCTGGGTGTCCTCGCCAGCCTTTGCTGGGATCGTGCCCTGGGCATGCCGCTGGAGCGTCCCAAATCCGTCACCACCGAGCTGGTCAAGCTGTGGCTGGACGGCAAGGACGAGATCTGGGAAGGATAAGTCTATCCGAAAACAATCGAAAATAATCGAAAGCCGGTCTAATGTCAGATCGGCTTTTTTCATGTCTTCACTTTTTGAACATGACGTATACGGCCGCCAGGAGCAGGACGATGCCCCAGCTGATCAGTATGGCTTTCCAGAGCGGGAGTTCCTTGAATTTGAGGTGCCCGTACCAGGCGAAGGTCATGAAGATGTTGGAAAGGGTCAGCAGCAAGATCGTACGGAGCATATACCATGATTAAGGCTCCGAAAATAAGGTTATTCCCGGAGCCTTTTTTCATATCGTAATCGCCTCAGGACTCGGCCGGCGCGGGCAGCAGATGCTCCTCGATCACTTCCTTGAACACCTTTTTCGGGAAGGAACCGGGCTGCATCATCGGCATGCCCGTCTGCGGAATGAACAAAAAGGTGGGGATGCTTTGGATGCCGAAAACGGCGGCCAGTTCCTCTTCCACATCCGTGTTCACCTTGTAGATGGTAAGTCGACCATCATATTCCTTCGCCAGTTCCTCGAGCACAGGTGCCACCGCCTTGCAGGGACCGCACCAGTCGGCGTAAAAGTCGATGATGGCCGGGGTGGTCCCCAGATAGTTCCATTCCTTATCGGTTTCGTAGTTGAATATCTTCTCCTTAAAGTCAGCTGTCGTCAAGGTTATCGTGTGCATGTGATGATGTTTGAAGCAAAGGTCTGATAAATCAACCGGTCCGGGTGTGACTAATATTACAAGGCCACGCTGCCCTGAGGCATTTTTCAATATTTACGATAATCTTTGATTATTTATTTTTACTTTCATATCTCTAAAGTCTTTACAGATGCTGGCGCATATCCGCAGAGAAAAGATACTGGAATTGCTTAGGGAGGATGGTTCGGCCAAGGTGCAGGATCTGGCCCGGATCTTTAAGGTGACGGAGGTGACGATCCGTCAGGACCTGGAGAAATTAGAGAAGGAAGGCTGGGTGATCCGGGAACACGGTGGGGCCTATCTGAAGGATATGCCCGATCAGGTGCAGGCAATTTCACTGGCACATCAGGATCACCTGGACAAGAAGGCGTTGATTGCGGAGAAGTGCATGGATTTCATCGAGCCGGGGGATACGATCATCCTGGATGCGGGGTCAACCACCACGGAGATTGCGAAGAAATTGCGGGGCATGCGTCGGCTGACGGTCATCACCAATGCCGTGAATATTGCGCTGATCCTGGGCGCGGAGCCTGGCATTGAAGTCATCGTCACAGGCGGAGAGTTCATGCCACCAACGTTATCGCTCACCGGTCAGAAGGCCGCGGACTTTTTTAAAGGGCTGCATGTAAAGAAACTCTTTCTGGCCACGGCGGGCATCTCCCTGAAGGCGGGGCTCACCTATCCGAGCATCAGCGATCTGGTGGTGAAGCGGGCCATGATCGATGCGGCTGAAACGACCTACCTGGTGGCAGACTCCACGAAGATGGGGAAGGCGGCCTTCGCCAGCCTGGGCGCCCTCTCGCTGATCGACTACATCATCACCGACGCGGGCATCGACGCCCGGCACCGTCAGGTGATGAAGGATAATGATATTGAACTGATCATCGCGCAGTAAATCTGCGTACCGCTCAAAAAAGAAAATATCAATTAGGATATGAAAGCAAAATCTCAGCAGACACTTGGCGTCATCATTGGCAATCGTGATTTCTTCCCGGATAAACTCGTGGCAGAGGCCCGCATCGAGATCCTCAGCCTGTTCGAAGACATGGGCATTTCGGGTGCCTCCCTTCGTGGCGACGCTGGCTATGCTGACCATTGCGCGCGGGTTGACGATGCTTTATACGGAGGGGCATCCGATCAGTCAGCTGGGAACAGGTTTCGCCATGATCGGGTCGGGGAGCTGGATCGGTATTCCGGTTCCGGTATGGATCGCTATTCTAGTGGTATTGGCTGCGCATCAACTGACGAAGTTGACCCGCACGGGCCGTTACATATACGCCATCGGCGGCAATGAAGAGGCGGCCAGGTTGTCGGGCATCGACATCGGTGTGGTGAAAAGAAAAGTCTATGTGATGGCTGGTAGCCTGGCTGCACTCGGCGGTTTGATCGTTACAGCTCGACTGGATTCTGCACAACCTAATGCAGGCACGGGGTATGAGTTGGATGCCATCGCGGCGGTCGTGATCGGCGGAACATCGCTGAGTGGCGGACGTGGTAGTGTGGCGGGAACAGTGATGGGTGCCGTGATCATTGGGGTGCTCAACAATGGGCTGGTATTATTGAACGTATCTCCTTTCTGGCAGCAGGTAGTGAAGGGGGTCGGTCATCCTGCTGGCTGTCATTGTAGACAGGATGGGCAGCCAACGCAAAGACTGAAAGATCAAATGAAAAATAAATATATCCTCGCGATCGATCAGGGAACAAGTTCTACCAAGACGTTGATCTTCGATCAGGAGGGAAAGGTCCTTGCCCAGGGTGTTGAATCTTTGGATACGCGATATCTGGCTGGCGGTTTTGTGGAACAGGATGCACGCGGAATCTGGGAAAATGTGAGAACTTCTGCATCCCGGTGTTTGTGGGATCTCAAGTCAAAAAGGCTCGATCCGGCAGATATAGCGGCCATCGGGATCTCCAACCAACGCGAAACATTTGTGGTCTGGGATGCGGAGGGTCGTCCATTGTCCCCGGCAGTTGTATGGCAGTGCAAGCGTTCGGTGTCGATCTGTCAGGATTTGCGCGATGCAGGTTTAGAAGACATGGTGCGTGCGCGGACGGGGTTGATCATCGATCCATATTTCTCTGCCACCAAGCTCATCTGGCTCAAGGATCATGTGGAGGCTGTAAGCATTGCGATGAATGCCGGTGAGGCATATTTCGGTACGGTTGACAGCTGGCTCCTGCATTGCATGACCGACGGGCGGGAGTATATAACGGATCATACGAATGCCTCGCGCACGTTGATGTTCGACATACATCGCTTGCAATGGGATGAGGAGTTGATCGGGACCTTCGGTCTGAAGGGCATTCGGTTGCCGGAGGTCCGGCCCGGTGCCGGTCATTTTGGGGAGACCGATCTTGGCGGATTGCTTCCCTTTCGGGTACCGGTGACCGGTATGCTGGGAGACTCGCATGCGGCGGCCTTCGGCGAGGGTTGTTTTTCGGCAGGAGAGGTGAAGGCCACGCTGGGGACGGGTTGCAGCATGATGATGAATATCGGTGAGCAGCCCAGGCCTTCGAAGAATGGGATGGTCACAACCATCTGTTGGAGCACGCAGGAAAAGGTTTGCTATGCATTCGAAGGGATGATCGTATCCTGCGGATCGACCTTGGAATGGGTGCGTGAAAAGCTTGGCTTTTTTGAAGATTCGGGTCAGACAGAAGCCATGGCACATGCTGTGTCCGACAACGGAGGTGTGGTACTGGTGCCGGCCTTTAACGGACTGGGTTCTCCGCATTGGCAGGCGGATCGCAGGGCATCCATCACCGGGATCGGATTTGACACCACGAAGGAACATATTGTCAGGGCTGCGCTGGAATCCATCCCATATCAGATCCGGGATGTCATTGATGCGATGGCGTCTGATGCGGGCATCATTCCCGATATGTTGAAAGTGGACGGGGGTATTACCGCGAACGCTTTTGTCATGCAGTTCCTGGCCGATCTGCAGGAGTATCCGGTGGATACGATCGGGATGCCGGATGTGTCGGCCATGGGTGCTGCGTTCATGGCAGGATTGGGGGCGGGGATTTTTTCAGATCTGAGCGAGTTTGATCGGATGAGTGTAATAAATATAAGATATGAGCCAAGGGAAGATAAGGCTGTTAAAGATGGTTACGTACGATGGAGGACTGCTATAGTTCCCTAAAATCATTTTAAAGGGTAAATATAAAACCATATGCCTGTTCGATATTTTTCATATTTGTTCATTCCGTTTTTATTCTTCCATATTCAATCTATTTTTTCTCAGGATAAAACAATCGAACGCTGGG
>CAJBZC010000112.1 GCA_903959965.1 uncultured bacterium | reverse complement strand
GTCAAGGGGTGGCCTCTCGGGCTTCATGCTCTTGAGGGCCTCCTGTAGTTCATCTTCCCAGTGCTTGTTTTTCATAACCGCTTAGGTGGCTGAAGTTCATCATTTTCCTCGACACCGAATCGGCTTTTCAGTCTTTTTCGGATCCGGTGCAGCCGGATCTTGACATTGCTTTCTCCGATCCCCATGATCCAGGCGATTTCTTTCACGGGTTTCTCCTCCCGATAATATAACTCGATGAGAAGCCGGTCTGGTGCGGAGAGTCTCTCGATTTCCGCGGTTAACGCCCGTTTTCGTTCGGCAGCATCCATGGTACCATATGGCTCCGTGGATGGGAAATTTCGGTTATGCGTATCCGTTAGTTCATCAATATCGATCCAGGCTTCCCTTCGTTTTTTGTCGAGCCGGTCCATGGAAAGGTTCCAGGCAATGCGGTACAACCAGCTCGAGAAGGCGGCGTTACCCCGGAATTGCGAGAGCTGACGGAAGGCGCGCAGGAAGACCTCCTGACTGAGATCTTCGGCTTCTTCGCGATGACCCGTTATCCGGTGCACGACCTGAAAGACCATCGACCCGTATCGGTCGATCAGCATACCAAAAGCATCGGTATCCCCTTCCAATACTTGTTGGACGATCGATATGTCTGTCAGAACCTTCAATATCTATATGACGGGAATGGCATCAGTCGGGTTACAAAAAAAATCAGCAAAATAAATGTAACCAGGGAAACTCACATGCCGTCATACATCAAACGATCTTTCATTATTTTAAAACGTTCAACATGGTCGGTGAAGTTTTTATGACGATGTTCTTTTTCAGTACGGTCTTCGGTATCGTGTATCTGTTCATCACATCCCGCCATAAGGAGCGGATGGCGATGATCGAGCGGGGCCTCACGCGTCTTCCTCAGCAGTCAGCTCCCCGGAATTACAGCCTGCTGGTCATCCTGCTGTTGAATCTGGCCGTGTTATCGGCATCCATCGGGGCGAGCATCTTCATTGGCGCAATCCTGGAGCATCATCTTCAGGTGGCTGACGGGATCGCCTATCCCGGCAGCATTTTTCTGATGGGCGGACTCGGCCTTTTCATTGGCCATCGGCTAACCGTCGGCATCATCGAGCGGTCCAGCAGCAACCGGCCCGTCGCTGAAGATCCTCAATCCTGATGCAGGGGCCGGTATCGTTCCTTCATCAGTAGGGGTTGTGGTACCGGCCCACTTTTCTGCGGAAATTGCTGGAGAACAGGTTGTAGGACATCGTGAGTTCGATGGCGCGGTTTACGAGGGATCCGCTGGTTTTGGTGGAGAGGGCGACATCGGAACTCAAGCCCAAATCAATATTCCCGAAGGTGTATCCGACCGTGGGGGCAAGGATTCCCGTGCTGCGGTAATGAGCTCCGAGGTGCAGCATCTGTATCGGACTCGTGCTTTGTTCGGCCAGAATGATGCCCAGCATGCCACCAGCCATGGTAATGCTTTGACGCTGAATGATCATCTGCATCGCGGAGGCCTGCAGGCTGAGCCGGTCGCTCAATGTCATACTCAGGTAGGCATGGGCGGAGTAGCGCGGTGCAATCGTCTGCTTGGGGTCGCTGTAAAAACTTCGCTGGAAGTTGATGAACCGATAGCCTGATATGCCGGCATCGAAATAAATATAATCAGACTCGTAGGTATACATCACACCGGCGGTGGCGGATACATGAGATGTTCCGTTTCGCATGGACATCTCTCCGGAAGCGAGGGTCATGTCGAAGCCAGAACTACCGAGTTGTTGATCGAAGGAGAGTCCTGAAAAGTCCACGCGGGTGTTGTTACCCACCACGCCGATACCGAGCCCCACCCCGCTTCCATTGGCATCCAATGCGAAATGATAGGAACCGTTCAGACTGTAATAATTGCTTTTGTATAGTCCGTCCATGGCCTTGTCGGATATGAACATGCCGCCGATGCCAAAGTAATTGGTTTCATCGAATTCAAACATCTTCGCATCTACCGACACTTGTCGCGTGTTGTAGGTGGATGATTTTCCCAGCCATTGGCTCCTTGCATTGACCATGACACGGAAATCGGTGTCATAGCGCCCTGCCAGGGCCGGGCTGATGTTCAACGGATCTGCATTGTATTGCATGAATCCCGGTTCCTGGGCCATCAGTCTATCTCCGGAAATCATCAGGAGGAGCGCGACTGCGTATCGTTGGATGGTTGTAATCTTCATCTTCCAGAAATTATCTGACCAGCAAAATGTTTCCTTCCCGCATCACAGGGTTCCCCTTGAAGTCGGTGCCACGGGCCACCCAATGATACACTTCCATCGGGAGGTCTCGATCTCTAAACTTGCCATTCCATCCTTCGGCAGGATTTCTGGTTTCAAACACCAGTCTGCCATACCTGTCGTAGATCCTGAAGAAATCCACGGATTTGATACCGGCGGGATAGGCCCTGGCCAGGTCGTTAACGCCATCGCCGTTGGGACTAAAGGCCTTGGGTACCAGTACATCCACCATGGAGGAATCGAATACATGAACTTTTAGGGTATCGGTGGTGACACATCCATCCCTGGAGATCATATTCACATAATAGACCTGTGTCTTGTTATAAGTGAATACCGGTGATCGCAGGCCGTATGCGTCAAGCCCCCAGCCCGGCTGCCAGTCGTATCGATAGGTCTGGCCTTCAAAAGCCCGTGCGGTCAATTGCACCGGACGATTGGCATTGGTGGTGACGTAGGGAAGATTCACGGCCCGGATAGGTGCCTCAATGTTGATCAGGCTGTCCCTCGAGATGGCGAACATACAGGTTCCGATATGTGCTGACAATGTGATCTTCTTCAATCCGGCCTTCTTGAAGGTGGTCATCGCGTTGAAGGTCTTCGCGGAATCTTCGTTGTTGAAATTCCAGGTCCAGCGTGTCTGGCCGGCGAAAGAAGTATCAGACAGGTTGATAAACTGTTTGGGTGCGTTGATGCAATTGATCTGATCGTTGGTGAAACGCAGATTCCAGTTGCGGAGGTCATACATCCGTATGCTGTTCCGGGTCATGTTCGTGCATCCGTTGACATCCCTGACACGGGCGTTGTACGAACCGGAGAAGAAGGCTTCGAAATTCACGGCATTGGCTCCGCTGATGAGCGTGTCGTTGCGGTACCACTGGTAGGTACGACCGTTGGCATTTACATAGAGCGGCCGGGATTGACCGAGACAGATGAGGGTGCCTTGCGGGGCCAGGACGGAATCCTGCGGCAGCGGGTGAATGGTTTGCGCGAATTCCGTCACCGGAGAACCGTTGGTGTTGACATTGCTGCAGAAAGCATCGCTGACACTAATCACCCGGATCCGATATTCGCTGGCGGAAGGGTAGTTCGTCTGGATCAGATTCAAGACCGGGTTATTGATTGCTGATACTTGATTGAGGATATTGTCTTTGTTATCGATGTATTGGATCGACCAGGGGCCGGTTCCGGTGAACCGGAATTGTATGGAGTCTGTCGCCTGTTCGCAAACCCCTGCAGCACCGGTCAGACGGGCGGTTGGGGTCGGGTTAACGCTCACGCGTAATTGAAACGGAATGCCAGCGCAGCCATTGGTGCTGGGTGATACGAGGTAACTGGCGGATACGATGTTATTTCCATTGTTCCGCAGGGTCTGCATCACACCGGGCATGAAAGTGCTATCATTATCAGTATATCCCGAGAGTGTGGCCGATGGATTCGTTTCAGTGAATCGCCATTTGTAAATGGTTCCGGCCGGAACTCCCGTGGGGGAGAAATTCATCAACTTGTTATTACAGGTATTGGTGGTCTGATCGCCCACCAGCGATGCGGGTTTGACGGTCACCATCACATTGAAAGGCTGCAGGTTACAGAGCGGGTTGGCGGGCTTGATGGTATAAACGGCCAGTGCATCGATGTTCGTCATGTTCACCAGGCTGTCATACACCATCGTGGCAGGTGAAGTTGCCGGTCTGTAGGCGCTGAGTGTATTCATCGGAACAATGGCCGGGGCATCCCAGGTGTAGGTAGTTCGGATCGGCATCAGATCAGTCGGCAGGCTGAACGCCGTTCCACTGCAGATGGTGACTTTCCGGTCAGTCAACACCGGTGCTGAATTCAGGGTAAAGGTCACGTATTGCAGGCTGTCTGTGCATCCATTGAATGAAGTGCGATATCGATAAGTAACTGATATCGGCTGAGTGGTGGAATCCAGCAGGGTTTCACTGATGTTGAAATTACCCTTGGCCGCCGGATTCGCCAGGCCGGGGATCGCATCCCGGCTCCAGGTGAAAATGGTTCCGGGGGTCTTGCTGGTAGGAACGTAATTGAAAGGCGTTCCGCTGCACAGGGCCGGCAGGGTGGTGGGACTGCTGAGTACCGGTACCGGGTTTACAACGACATTCAACTTGAACGGATTCCCCAGGCAACCGCCGCTCGCGGCTCCCGGAATGATGGGTACGATGTCATACACAGCCACGCTCTGGGTGTCGGCCAGGTTCGTCAGTTTACCTCCGATGGAGGTCAACGGCACGATCTTGTTTTCGGTGGCGCCAACCAGTCCGTTGGGCATTTTGGGCATGTTCCACAAGAAGACGGCATTCACTGAATTCG
>CAJBZC010000111.1 GCA_903959965.1 uncultured bacterium | reverse complement strand
CCTTTGGCAGCAGGAAGAAACTTCGCCCATCGAAATAGAGATGGAAAAAATGGGGGGATTCGAAAAAATGGGAAAACTCACGCCAAGACCATGCCTTTTCCCGATGGCCGAAATCCAGAAAGAAATGCTGTGACTCGAGTCTTGCGTCGAATCGATCCTTGAATGTCCGGCTCCTCCTGTAGATCAGCCAGGGCATCCAGAACCAAAAGGTAACCATCATCGTCAACCACAAAGTCGTTCCCATCAGAAACGGCAGGGCAGAAATGACCCTAAAGGCGAACAAGCCCGCCGACAGTAAGGCGAACACGTTCACCAGGATGATCATCACCCGGATTTCCGGTTTCTTGATGAAATGGTAACGCAGCGCCTGCAGTACTTGAGTCTTTGTATAGGACACCTTTACTTTCATGACTTAGCTCTATCAGCCACAAGGTACGCCCCGCCTGCGAATGATGGAAATGGGCCCATAAAAAAGGCCGGGAAATCCCGCCTGGGATCCCCCGGCTGTGTTCAGGTCCGGTAAGCACTGTCGACCTTTCGTTGTAAAGGGTACGAATTAAAAGTACGGGCAAAATGATAAACGGCAGAGTAGCTTCATTTAATATCCAATGGTCCTGGAATTTTATTTACTCAACAACTGAGGCAGGCTGAGATGCAAAAAAAAGGCGCCCGAAGATATTCGGACGCCCTGGTCTTTCTGGGAAAATTTAAACCTTAAGATCAGCTGCAACCCATGCTGTTGCCGCAGTTCAGGCACTTATAACAGGTGCCACTGCGCACTGTCAGATGGCCGCAGGTATTGCAGGTCGGCGCATCACTCTGCATGCTCTTCATGAACTCCTGAGTGGCAGATTCTGCCTTAACAGGTGCCACGGCACGCTGTGCACGCGCAGGATTGGTGGCACCCCCGCCGTTGTTTCCGGCCGCAGGAGCGATGACTCTGACATCGGAAAGAGCCGGCGTCTGATGATCCGCTTCCATGGCAGGACTTTCATCCCACTCGTCGTTGCCCGTGTTCATGACCTCCGGCTTGTCCAGGATATGGACCAGATCAGTACGGCCCAGATATTCGTATGCCAGCGCCCTGAAGACGAAGTCCACAATGGAAGTAGTTGACCTGATATTCGGATGATCCACAAAACCGGCCGGCTCAAACTTGGTGAACACAAACTTCTCCACGAATTCTTCCAGAGGCACACCATATTGAAGACCGACTGATACAGAGATCGCAAAGCAGTTCATGAGGCTTCTCAGGGTCGATCCCTCCTTTGCCAGGTCCACGAAAATTTCACCCAACGTGCCATCTCCGTATTCTCCGGTTCTCAGGAACAACGTCTGACCGGCGATCTTAGCCTTCTGGGTATAGCCCCGACGCTTGGCGGGCAAGGACTTCCGCTCCACGATCCGGGAGAGTTGGCGCTTGAGTTTGGTGTCGGGCGAGGCCTGCATGCGCTTCTGGAGTTCGTCCAGTAACTCGTCCACCGTGAGTTTGCCCAGATCGATGAACTGACTTTCACCACTTTCTTCGGTCTCCTCTTCAGTCTTCTTGCTGTCGCTCTTCGTGCTCAGCGGCTGGCTCAGTTTGGAACCGTCGCGATACAGGGCGCAGGCCTTCAGACCTAACTGCCAGCTCAGCATGTAGCTGTCGGCGATTTCCTCCATCGAGGCCTCGTTGGGCAGGTTGATGGTCTTGGAGATGGCGCCGCTGATGAAAGGCTGGGTAGCCGCCATCATGCGGATATGCCCGTGGGCATGGATGAACCGCTTGCCTTTCTTGCCATTCTTGTTGGCGCAATCGAACACCGCATAATGCTCTTGCTTCAGGTACGGTGCACCCTCGATGGTCATCGTGCCGCAGACGTAGTCGTTGGCCGCATCAATCTGAGCTGAGGAGAAGCCGAGTGCCTCAAGCAGGCTCCAATCCATATTATAGAACTGCTCGGGCTTGAAGCCGAGACGCTTCAGGCATTCTTCTCCAAGGGTGTACACATTGAAAACAAACCCGACCTCGAAGGCAGATTTCACGGCCTCGTCGAGCTTGCGGATCTCTTCGGCAATGAAACCCTTTTCGCTCAGCGTCTGGTGGTTGATGTGGGGAGCTCCGGCGAAGGAGGCGGAACCTACGGCATATTTGATGATGGCTTCTGCATCC
The DNA here is from genome assembly GCA_903959965.1 of uncultured bacterium. Taxonomy (GTDB): domain Bacteria; phylum Bacteroidota; class Bacteroidia; order Chitinophagales; family Chitinophagaceae; genus Pollutibacter. The sequence continues at coordinate 17,950 of CAJBZC010000111.1, read as the reverse complement.
CGCTCGCTGTAGCCAAGGTTCTTCAGCGCCTGCGGAACAGACTGGTTGATGATCTTGAAATAGCCGCCGCCGGATAGTTTCTTGAACTTGACCAGGGCGAAGTCTGGTTCTACACCGGTGGTGTCACAGTCCATAACCAGGCCGATCGTGCCTGTCGGGGCGATGACCGTCGTCTGTGCGTTACGATAGCCATATTTCTCACCCATGACAACAGCGTCATCCCATGCCTTGCAGGCAGCGCTTAGGAGATAGTCCGGGCAATATTTTGCCTTGATGCCCAGAGGCTTGATGCTGAGGCCAACAAAAGCACCCTCTGCATCATATGCCGCTGCACGGTGGTTGCGCATGACGCGCAGCATGTCCTCACGGTTCTCTTCATAACGGGCGAAGGCACCGAGATGGCTGGCCAGCTCCGCAGAGGTCTTGTAAGAGATCCCCGTCATGATCGCAGTAATGGCGCCGGCGATGCCGCGGGCTTCCTCGCTGTCATAAGGAATGCCACTGACCATGAGCATGCTGCCCAGGTTCGCATAACCCAAACCGAGGGTGCGGTAGTCGTAGCTCAGCTGGGCGACTTCACGGCTGGGGAACTGGGCCATGAGCACGGAAACCTCCAGTACCACGGTCCACAGGCGGACGGTGTACTCGAAACCCTTCACATCAAAGGTGTTATCGTCTTCGCTGAAGAATTTACGGAGATTCACCGAAGCCAGATTACAGGCCGTGTTGTCCAGGAACATGTACTCAGAGCAAGGGTTGGAGGCCCGGATACGGCCACCTTGCGGGCAGGTATGCCACTCGTTGATGGTGGTGTCGTATTGGGTACCCGGGTCTGCACAACGCCATGCTGCATAAGCGATCTTGTCCCAAAGCTGTTTGGCCGGCACTTTTTTCATGACCCTGCCGTCCATACGGCCGGTAAGTTCCCAATCAGCTCCCTGCTCAAGCTTTTCAAAGAACGCATTCGGAATGCGTACGGAATTATTTGAATTCTGACCACTTACAGTCCGGTAGGCCTCCCCTTCATAATCGCTTGGATAGCCGGCTGCGATCAGTGCGCCCACTTTTTTCTCTTCCTCTACCTTCCAGTCGATGAAGAGTTCGATCTCGGGGTGATCCATATCAAGGCAGACCATTTTCGCCGCCCGGCGGGTAGTGCCGCCGCTCTTGATGGCACCGGCCGCCCGGTCACCGATCTTGAGGAAACTCATCAGTCCTGAAGATGTTCCACCGCCGCTCAGCTTTTCACCCTCACCCCTCAGATTGGAAAAGTTGGTACCTACACCGGAACCATATTTAAAGATACGCGCTTCACGCACCCACAGGTCCATGATACCACCCTCGTTCACCAGATCATCCTCCACGCTGAGAATAAAACAGGCATGAGGCTGCGGACGTTCGTAGGCAGAAGTGGACTTCTTAAGCTTTCCGTCGGTCGGGTCGACATAGAAGTGCCCCTGTGGCTTCCCCTTTATCCCGTAACTCTCGTACAGTCCCGTGTTGAACCACTGGGGAGAGTTGGGCACGCAGCCCTGATTCAGGATACTGAATACCAGCTCATCGTAGAAAATCTGGGCATCCTCGGAGGAAGCAAAATATCCATATTTCTCTCCCCATGCCTTCCAGCAATTGGCCAGTCGATGGGCCAGCTGCTTGGCGGAAGTCTCGCGTCCGAGCGTGCCATCGGGTTGAGGGACGCCCGCCTTCCGGAAATATTTCTGGGCAATGATGTCCGTCGCGATCTGGCTCCACTGACGGGGAACCTCCACGTTATTCATCTCGAATACCGCCTCGCCACTGGGATTTCGGATGACGGACTTGCGATAGTCATATTCGAACTGATCATACGGACTGACACCTGACTGCGTGAAGTGTCTCTGGAACTGCAGCCCTTTTGAGGCGGATTGCTTTGCTTTTGCGGCCATGGGGGTGAAACGTTGCGTGATTGATGTTTTTGACGGATCGTCCAACACCACACGGAGGTGTCGGACAGCGAAAATATTTTTGATTACCATTCCACAGGCTTCCTAAATATCAACAGTTTGTGGATAAGGCTGAGGAAGCCACGCCTGTGCTCATTTGGGAGTTTTTGCACATCACGTGGAGTACTTTTTTTTGTTTTTGACGTTAAATTACGATACTACCAGAATGTAGATTTTACATATCAAAAGGACAATCTGCGGAACCCTGGACAGTTCCGGGCAAAGGAAGCCGGCATGCAGGCCGGCAATTGGAAAAACTTTCGCATTTTTGCAACAATACCATCCGAGGAATGCAACACACCATCCACCAGTCACTGACCGGAAAGAAATCCGCAGGACACAAATCCTTTGCCGTGCTGGTGGACCCGGACAAGGTGAATACCCAACGGATCGACCAGCTTTGCCGACTCTGTACGGATGCGTACGTTGATTATATTCTGCTCGGTGGAAGCCTGGTGGTATCCTCCCATCTCGATGAGGTCATCCGCCAGTTAAAAAAGCAAACAACCATCCCGGTCATCCTGTTTCCGGGGAGCCCCTCTCAGATCTCTCCATCGGCTGATGCCCTCCTGTATCTGTCACTGATCTCCGGAAGAAATCCAGAGCTGCTCATCGGACAACATGTCATCTCAGCACCCGCCGTACGAAAAAGCGGACTGGAGATCATCCCGACAGGCTACATGCTCATTGATGGAGGTGCCCCGACCACCGTGTCATACATCAGCAATTCCAGTCCCATCCCGGCCGACAAGCACGAGATAGCCATCTGTACCGCCATGGCCGGCGAGATGCTCGGCTTGAAGGTAATTTACATGGATGCGGGCAGCGGAGCGCGCCAGGCCATCCCCGAAGAGATGATCGAAGCCGTCTCCACCCATATTTCTATCCCGCTTATCATCGGCGGCGGGATCACGGATCCGGAAAAGGCTTACAGGAACTGCCGGGCCGGAGCCGACCTCATTGTCGTCGGCAATGCCATCGAAAAGGATCCTTCTCTCATCATCGACATGAGCGCCGCCGTTCACCAGGTGACCACCAGACAGCATTCCTGAGCGCAAGCATCCATCATCATTTTACGCGCGAAGGAGTATCCTTTCCTTGTACGATCGAAATACTGGACAAGGCGATGGCACGGATGATTTCTGTCATATTATCGATGTCCAGGGTTGAGATTTCGTCATCCACCGTGTGATAATGCTTCTCACTGTCCATCTTCGAAGTGGATATCGTATGCGCAGGAACGCCCAGGGCAGCAAGCGTGGCATTGTCTGACCGATAGAACAGGTTCTGAGCAGGATATGGATCCGGGTGAAACACAAAGCCCGTACCCTCCAGATTGCGTTGCAGGATATTTCCGAAATCCGTCTTCTCAAAGCCGGTGATATAGGCGCTCCCACGTCCCCACTTGCTCTCGGTACCGATCATTTCGATGTTGAACATCGCCTGGACCTTGCCGGGGTCGAACTGCCGGGAGAAATACCTGGAACCATAGCCGCCGGATTCCTCTGCCGTGAAGGCCGCGAATACCAGCGTCCGCTCCGGACGGGCACCGCGGGCGAAAAGTCGCGCCAGCGCCATCACCGCCGTCGTGCCCGACGCATCGTCATTGGCTCCGTTGTAGATGGAATCCTGTCCGACGGGCTTCCCGATACCGAGATGATCGTAATGAGCGGAAAAAAGTACGAATTCTTCGGGCCTGGTGCGACCCGGGATGATACCAACCACATTGGCATAGTCATTCCGGTTGACCGTAGCCGTCGCCTTTACAAGATAGGTTTCAACCTGTCCGGTATGAAAGGCGATAACAACCGTCCGACCCGCCCCCATGCGCTGCATGCGGGCATTGCGCAGGCGCTGTAATGCCCTGCGCTGCGCCGTATCAGCCAGCACAATAAGATCCCGGTCGCCCTGGATCAATGCCACCGCTTCCTGCAAGGGATTGCCGGTGCTGCCCAGACGGACCACCTCAGCGCCCTGATTCACCCATTCGATTCGCTCCGTGCCGGCAAACACCATGAAATCTGTCGCCGGTAATGCCTGTCCGTTCAGACTGACCGACTGTTCGCGGACCGTTGACTGGAAGGTCTGAAACCGCTGACGGAATTCTCCGCCGGGCATCAACGGTTGTAAACCTGCAGCCTTGAATGCACCGGCAATATAATCCGCCGCCAACTCGATGCCAGGCGTGAGTGGCCTTCTACCCTGCATACGGTCGTCTGAGAGTTCCGAAAGCATCTGACGGACATCCCGCGTGCGAATTTGACGGGTCTTCCATTGAGCAGTGGCGGGCATCACCGCGATGAGCAGGACTGAAACTATGTATCTGCGCATGTTCACAGGTATTTAAAAGCAAGTTATGGCTTGGCAACTTCTGATGACATGTTAAAAGCCGTTAAACGATGAAATAATTTTAGCGTCATCTTTCTAAAAAATGTTTTCTTTGCATCGATTTAACCAACCAGACCTCCGTTACAGACCGAAAAATGAAAAAAAACCTGACATCTTCGATCGCAAGTGCTACGTCCAAGGACGTGGCCGTGCGTTGGGTTTTTCCTGTCCGCCCCGGGACAGTTTTTCCTTTCATCTCCCATCCCTTTAGGGTACGACGTTGATACCCCTGCCATCGTAGGCTCGTCCGGAGGACGGGACTATGTTCCCCGCAAGCCAGCGGGAGGTCAATTCGGTTCCAGCAGGACCGGCATCCATCAATCTTTACAATCGTAGCCCAGATCATGGAACATCCGCATACATTCAAGGTCATCATTGCAGATGAATCCCACTTCCCATTCGCCGAAGCCATCTGCGAAGAGATGGAGGAATCCGCCAAAGCCCGGGGTACCGGCATCGCCAAACGAAGTCCCGATTACATCCGTCAGAAGATGGAGGAAGGTAAGGCTGTGATCGCATTCTCCGACACCGGAGATTGGGCCGGCTTCTGCTATATCGAAACCTGGAGCCATGGAGATTATGTCGCCAACTCCGGACTTATCGTCTCCCCGAAATTCAGAAAAGGCGGCCTCGCCAAGATGATCAAAAAAAAGATCTTCGACCTCAGCCGCCAGAAATATCCCAATGCCAAGATCTTCGGCCTGACGACCGGACTGGCTGTCATGAAGATCAACTCCGAACTGGGATACGAACCGGTCACCTACTCAGAACTCACACAGGACGAGGCTTTCTGGGCCGGATGCAAAAGCTGTGTGAACTATGATATCCTGAAGAGCAAGGACCGGAAAAACTGCATGTGCACCGCCATGCTCTACGATCCGCAGGATCACTATGAACCCGCCGAGACCATTGAATATTTCAACCAGAATGCCAAAGGACTCGAACGGCTCCTAAACTATAAACGCTGGAAATTTCTGCAACCCTTCCTGCGAAAGGATCGCGAACAGGAAAAGAAAAAGGATGGCAAAGGCATAGCCCGCGCAATCATCGGATTCTTCATCAACCTCTTCTAACAACCGGAACATGTCAAAGAAAGTAGTACTGGGTTTCAGCGGTGGACTGGATACCACCTTCTGTGTGAAATACCTCTCCGAAGACAAAGGATACGAGGTGCACAGCATCATCGTCAATACCGGCGGCTTCTCGGAGGAGGAGCTTGAAGCGATCGAGGCACACGCCCGCAAACTCGGTGTTGCCAGCCATACCACCGTCGATGCCGTCAAAGGCTATTACGACAGGATCATCCGGTATCTCGTTTACGGCAATGTACTTAAAAACAACACCTATCCCCTCAGCGTGAGCGCCGAACGACTCAGCCAGGCCCTGCATATTGCCGAACACGCACAACACCTACAGGCAGACGCGGTTGCCCATGGCAGCACCGGCGCCGGAAACGACCAGGTGCGCTTTGACATGATCTTCCATATCATGATCCCGGGCACCGAGATCATCACCCCGATCCGCGACCTGAAACTCAGCCGCGAGGAGGAAATCGAATACCTGAAGAAAAAAGGCATCGCGATGAACTTCGAGAAGGCCCAGTATTCCATCAATAAAGGCCTCTGGGGCACCAGCGTCGGCGGAAAGGAAACCCTCTCTTCCAAAGGGATGCTGCCCGAAGAAGCCTGGCCTACCCAGGTGACGAAAACCGGATCCGAAGAAGCCGTGCTGGACTTCGAAAAGGGTGAACTAGTCGCCGTCAACGGACAGCACTTCGATCATCCTTCCGATGCGATCCTTCATCTTCAGCAACTCGCAGGACCTTACGGCATCGGCCGCGACATCCACGTCGGCGATACCATCATCGGCATCAAAGGACGCGTAGGCTTCGAAGCCGCCGCACCTATGGTCATCCTCAAGGCACACCACGCACTGGAGAAACACGTCCTCACCAAATGGCAACTGCAGTGGAAGGATACCCTGGCACAGTTCTATGGCAATTGGCTCCATGAAGGCCAGATCCTGGATCCCGTCATGCGCGACATCGAAGCCTTCCTTGAACAGTCGCAATCATGCGTGACTGGAAAGGTCTTCGTTCAGCTCATGCCCTACCGATTCCAGATCATCGGCATCGAATCGGAACACGATCTGATGAGCTCACGTTTCGGCAAATACGGAGAGATGAACACCGGCTTCACCGGCCAGGATGTACGCGGCTTCAGCCGCATCTTCGGCAACCAGACCGTCATCTGGAATGCTGTGAACAACAGTGCAGAAGACGCATCCTGACCCGTCAACCACCCATCCACCAACATGAAAAAGATACGCGCAGGCATTACCGGCGGCGCCGGATATACCGGAGGAGAACTGCTCCGCATCCTGATCAATCACCCCGATGTGGAGATTGTCAGCGTACACAGCAAAAGCAACGCTGGAAAGCCCGTGGCCTCGGTGCATCAGGACCTGTTCGGACAGACGGACCTTCGTTTTTCGGAAACATCCGAGCCAGACATCGACGTGCTTTTCCTCTGCCTGGGACATGGTGAATCCGTAAAATTCCTCGATGCCAACCCACAGGCCGATGGTACGAAGATCATCGACCTCTCCCAGGACTTCCGGCTGCCGGAAAAGAACCGGTCGGGAGACAGAGCGTTTGTCTACGGACTGCCGGAACTGAACCGCGACAGCATCCGTCAGGCAGACAACATCGCCAATCCAGGCTGCTTCGCCACCGCCCTGCAGCTGGGCCTACTGCCACTCGCAGCCGCCGGACTGCTCGGAGATGTGCACAGCACCGGCATCACCGGCTCCACCGGTGCCGGTCAGAGCCTGGCCGCCTCCTCACATTTCAGCTGGAGAGCCAATAATATTCAAGCCTATAAGACCCTGACCCATCAACATATGCTGGAAACGGGGGCCTCGTTGAAACAACTTCAGCCCGGCAACAAGGCGGACGTGCATTTCGTACCCTGGCGGGGTGATTTCACCCGTGGGATCTTCATCAGCTCTCAGATCGATTGTGATGAAAATGCGGAATCCCTCTACCGACGATATGAAGCATTTTACCACGATCATCCCTTCACGCACGTGAGCCGGGATGGTCTGTTCCTCAAGCAGGTCGTCAATTCCAACCAGTGCATCATCCACCTCGAAAAAGTGGAACAAAAGCTGGTCGTGCACTCCGCCATCGACAACTTGCTGAAAGGTGCGTCCGGTCAGGCCGTGCAGAACATGAACCTGATGTTCGGTCTCGATGAAACCTCGGGCCTCCGACTGAAGGCGAACTTCTTCTAACCCCGCAAACCAACCAATTCATGAAACTCTTTGACGTATATCCAATCAACGATATCACCATCGTGCGGGCTATGGGCTCCCGGGTGTGGGACGACCAGGACCGGGAATATCTTGACATGTACGGCGGCCATGCCGTAATCAGCATCGGCCATACACATCCTCACTACGTACACCGGATCACCGAACAGCTGAACCGCGTCGGCTTCTACAGCAATTCGATCCGCATCCCCCTGCAGGAGGAACTCGCGGAAAAGCTTGGGCAGGTATCCGGAAAGACCGACTACCAGCTTTTTCTCTGCAATTCCGGAGCGGAGGCCAATGAGAACGCCCTGAAACTGGCGAGCTTCCACACGGGTCGCAGCAAGGTCATCGCCTTCACCAAGGCTTTCCACGGACGGACATCCCTCGCCGTGGCCGCGACCGACAATCCCAACATCGTCGCTCCCGTCAACCGAACTGAAAACATCATTTTCCTGCCGTTCAACGACGAACAGGCGCTGGAAGACTGCTTCCGGGCCCAGGGCGACCAGATCGCCGCGGTCATCATCGAGGGCATCCAGGGCGTAGGTGGTATCAATGTGGCCTCGAATGACTTCCTGCGAACCATCCGCAGGCTATGTGACCAGTTCGGATCGGTGTACATCGCTGACAGCGTTCAGTGTGGTTACGGACGGACAGGACAGTTCTTCAGTCACGACTTCGCCGGCGTACCCGCCGATATCTATTCCATGGCCAAGGGCATGGGCAACGGCTTCCCTGTCGGCGGCATTATGATCGCTCCGCACCTGCCGCCCAAACACTTTATGCTCGGGACAACTTTCGGAGGAAACCACCTGGCCTGCGCCGCCGCCCTCGCCGTGCTCGAAGTGATGGATTCGGAAAAACTCATGGCGAACGCCGAAGAAAAGGGTACACAGATCATGCAGGCGCTCCGCGAGATACCGGGACTGCAGAACGTACGCGGACGTGGACTGATGATCGGATTCGATGTCCCTGAAGCACTCAAGTCTCTGAAAAAAGACCTGCTCCAGAAAGGCCGCGTCTTCACCGGCGAAGCCAAACCGAACGTGATCCGGCTGCTCCCCTCCCTCGCCCTGAACGAGGCAGACACCGCGCATTTCCTCCAAACCCTTCGTCAACAGATCACAGACATACTGAACAACCCGAACAACTGAAGACATGAAGCAGTTCATCTCCGCTCACGACGTGCCTGACATCGACGCACTGGTGGACCTGGCCCTGGCATTCAAACAGGATCCCTGGAAACGGGAAACGCTCGGACATCATAAACGCATCGGATGCCTCTTTCTCAACCCGAGCATGCGCACGCGACTGAGCACCCAGGTAGCCGCCCGACAACTGGGTATGGACTGCGTCATCTTCAACGTGGGTGCCGAAGGCTGGGCCCTTGAATTCGAAGACGAAGCCATCATGAGCGGCAACACCGTAGAACATATCCGCGATGCAGCTCCGGTGATGGCTCAATATTTCGACGTCCTTGCCATCCGGACCTTTCCCGGCCTCAAGAATCGGGATGACGACTACAGCGAACTCTTCATCTCACAGTTCATCCGCTTCGCAGGCATACCCGTGGTAAGTCTGGAAAGTGCCACCCTGCACCCGCTGCAGAGCCTGACCGACATCATCACCATCCGCGAATGCATCCGGGAAGATGCCACTTTGACCACCCGTAAGCCGAAGATCGTGCTGACCTGGGCGCCGCATGTTAAACCCCTCCCACAGTGTGTGGCCAACAGTTTCTCCCAGTGGGTGAACGCCTGGGGTGGTGCAGAATTCGTCATCACTCATCCGGAAGATTATGAGCTGGACGAACAATTCACCCGTGGCGCGACGATCACGCACGACCAGGATGAGGCACTGAAGGATGCTGACTTCGTATATGTGAAGAATTGGAGCACCTATCAGGACTACGGGAAAATGTATTGCAACGATCCCGCATGGATGCTCACGGCGGATAAACTCAAATCAACCCGTCAGGCACGCGTGATGCACTGCCTGCCCGTACGCCGGAACGTCGAACTCAGCGACGAGATCCTCGACAGCACTTCAAGCATCGTCACACGACAGGCCTCCAACCGGGTCTGGGCCGCACAGGCCGTCCTCTCCGAGATCCTCGATGAACTAGCCCGAAAATGATCGGAATTGATGAAGAAACCCCTCCATATCATCAAGGTCGGCGGCAATATCATCGATGATGATGCCCGCCTCGACGAGTTCCTCAACCGCTTCGCTTCACTGGAAGGCGCTAAGGTGCTGGTACATGGCGGTGGGAAGCTCGCTACCCGCCTCGCAGCAGACCTGAAGATCCCGCAGCAAATGGTCGACGGCCGGCGGATCACAGATGCCGACACCCTCCGGATCGTGACGATGGTCTATGCCGGACTCATCAACAAATCGATCGTAGCCGGACTCCAGGCCCGGAACTGTCCGTCCATCGGACTATGCGGCGCAGATGCCGATATCATCCGGGCGCACAAACGACAGCATGCCACGACCGACTACGGCTTCGTAGGAGATGTGGACCGCGTCGACGGCGACCGGCTGGCCGCATTGGCACAGAGCGGACTGGCGGTGATCCTGGCACCGATCACTCATGATGGCCATGGACAATTACTGAACACCAATGCCGATACCATCGCCCAGGAGACAGCCAAGGCGCTTTCCGAATATTTCGACACCACCCTGATCTATTGCTTTGAAAAGGCAGGTGTCCTTCTGGATGCCGAAGATGACAACACCTGCATCCCGGCCATCGATCCGGAGACCTTCGAGACCCTGAAATCGGAAGGAAAAATTTTCGCAGGGATGATCCCCAAACTCACCAACGCCTTCCAGGCGCTCCGGTCAGGTGTAGGTAAGGTCGTGATCGGGAAAGCAGAAGACTGGAACCGACTGATGGCTGGAGAAACCGGTACCACCATCACCCTAAATCCGCATTCCCATGGCAGATAAGATCCGGGCAGCTATTTTTGACATGGATGGCACCCTGGTGAATAATATGCACTTTCATCAACAGGCCTGGTTTGCCTTCCTGGAAGAACATGGCCTGCGAGTGACAGAGGAAGAATACCATGACAAGAATGCCGGCATCCTTCCGGAGATCATTGCGCGGTTCTTCCCGGAGGTGACGGATATCGAAACAGTATACGAACTGGGAAGGAAAAAGGAGCAAAAGTATCAGGAGATCTATCGACCGCATATACAAGCGCTGCCCGGACTTGAATCGTTCCTCAGTTCACTGAGGCGATCGGGCGTCAGAACCGGACTCGCCACGGCTGCGGATCGTGGGAACATCGACTTCACACTCGACAACCTGGGCATACGCGAATATTTCGATGTGATCGTAGGCGCCGAGGAAGTGACCAAGGGGAAACCCGACCCGGAAGTCTTCCTGGTGACCGCGGAGAAACTGGGCGTGGAACCCGCCGACTGTGCTGCCTTTGAAGACTCTAACCCGGGCATCCGTTCCGCCCTCGCTGCAGGCATGCGCGTGGTCGGACTCGCTACCACCCATACGAACGACGAGCTTTCCATATTCCCATTGCATGCCATCATCAACGACTACAATGTCTCCGACCCCGTCGGATTCCTAAACCAACAGACATGAACACGAACAGGTCACTGACGGAAGATGCGCTGGAACTGCTCCGGGAACTCATTTCAACCCCCTCCTTCAGCCGGGAGGAAGGTCCCACGGCAGACATCATCTCCCGTTTCTTTGAACGCAAAGGCATCGCACACCACCGCATGCTGCACAACGTCTATGCCTTCAACCGCCACTTCGATCCCGCCAAGCCCACGATCCTGCTTAACTCCCATCATGACACCGTGAAACCGGCACCCGGTTACACGCTCGACCCCTTCACGCCGGTACAGATCGAAGACCGGCTGCACGGACTCGGCAGCAACGATGCCGGAGGTCCATTGGTTTCCCTGATTGCCACCTTTGTGCACTACTACGAGGCAACCGATCTGTCTCATAACCTCGTCGTGGCAGCCACCGCCGAAGAAGAGATCTCCGGCACCAACGGGATCGAATACGTGTTGAATGACCCACAATTCCTGGAACAGCTCAAAGGAAGCCAAATCACCGGCGCCATCGTGGGCGAACCCACCCAGATGCACATGGCCGTCGCGGAAATGGGCCTTATGGTCATCGATGCCATGGCCGCCGGCCGGGCCGGCCATGCCGCCCGAAATGAAGGCGATAACGCCATCGTACATGCCATCCGCGACATCGAATGGATCCACGCCTACCGATTCGACCGCAAGTCTGATGTACTCGGTCCCGCAAAAATGACCGTCACTGTCATCGAAACCTTCAACAAGCAGCATAATGTCGTGCCCGACAAGTGCCGCTTTATCATCGACGTCCGCGTCAATGAAATGTACACCTGCGATGAAGTGCTCGACACCCTGCGTCAACATCTCCGCAGCGAACTAAATCCACGCAGTACCCGCCTCAGGTCGACACGTATCCCACAGGACCACCCACTGGTCCAGGCAGGACTGGCACTGGGCAGGAACTGGTACGGCTCGCCGACCACCAGCGACAAGGCCCTGATGAACTTCCCCGCCCTCAAGATGGGCCCCGGTGACTCCGCCCGCAGCCATACGGCCGATGAGTATATCAAACCCGCAGAAGTGGCCGAAGGCATCGAGATCTATACCCAACTGCTGGATAAAGTCATCCGCTGACACTCAACCAACCCGCACATGAAACTCTGGAACAAGGACAATACCCATACCTCCGCCCGCGTGGAAGCCTTCACCGTTGGACGTGACCGCGAATTCGACCTGCTCCTGGCCAAACATGACGTCCAGGGATCGATCGCACATGTCACCATGCTGTCTGAATGTGGACTGATGTCTGCGGAAGATGCTCAAAAGGCATTGGATGGACTGGCCGGGATCGCGTCGGAGATCGAAAAAGGGGGCTTCATCATTGAAGATGGCGTTGAAGACGTCCATTCGCAGGTGGAGCTCATGCTGACCCGAAGCATTGGAGAAGCCGGAAAGATGATCCACAGCGGACGCAGCCGGAACGACCAGGTGGCAGTGGATATCAAACTCTTCCTGCGCGAAGCCATTGCAAGAACCCGCGATTGCAGCCTGGAACTCTTCAACTGCCTGCTCACCCGCAGCGAAGAACTAAAAGATGTCTTGCTTCCAGGCTATACCCATCTCCAGGTGGCCATGCCCTCCTCCTTTGGTCTCTGGCTTGGCGCCTATGCCGAAAGCCTGACGGATGATATGGAAATGATGGCGGCGGCCTATGCTGTGGCCGACAAGAACCCCCTTGGCAGTGGTGCCGGTTACGGATCCTCATTCCCGCTGAACCGTCGGAGAACCACGGAATTACTGGGCTTCGGCACCCTGAACTGGAATGCCGCCTATGCCCAGATGAGCCGTGGTAAGACAGAAAAACTGACGGCCATGGCCCTCTCCAGCATCGCCGCCACCCTGAGCCGGCTGTCGATGGATGCCTGCCTCTACCTGGGCCAGGACCTGGGCTTCATCAGCTTCCCCTCCGAACTGACCACCGGCAGCAGCATCATGCCCCACAAAAAAAATCCGGATGTCTTCGAAATGATCCGCGGAAAATGTAACCGGATCCAATCGCTCCCCAACGAACTTACCTTGTTGTCTGCCAACCTGCCGTCGGGCTACCACCGCGAAATGCAACTGACCAAGGAAATCCTGTTCCCTGCCTTCCGCGAACTGGAAGAATGCATCGGGATGATGATCCTCATGATCTCACACATGGAAGTCAGCAGGGATATACTGACCGCAAATAAATATAAATATATCTTCAGCGTAGAAGCCGTGAACCGGCTCGTCAACCAGGGGATTCCGTTCAGACAAGCCTACCAGCAGGTCGGTAACGACATCGAACAGGGAATATTCAACTTCGACCCTACAGAACCGCTGAACCACACCCACGAAGGAAGTATCGGAAACCTCTGTAATGCCGAGATCTCCCGGGAAATGGACAGGGTGCTCGAGCGCTTTGACAGATCGGGTGATAAAACTAGCGGCAACAGATAACAAAAGACATCAGAGACTCATCATCTCCTTGAATTTGACTGCTTGCCGGCGACTGACCTCGATCTTTTCACCGCCCGGGATCTCGAGCAGCAGACCTCCGTTGAAATAGGGCTCGATCCGCTCGATCATGCGGAGATTGACGATATGTTTTCGGTTCGCCCGGAAGAACATGCGCTCATCCAACCGCTCTTCCAGGGAATTCAATGATTTCAATATCAACGGTTTATTAGGGCCGAAATAGACCTTGGCATAATTGCCTGCTGATTCAAACAGCCGAATGTCAGATAGCCTGACGAACCAGCACTTCTCTCCATCCTTGACAAACACCTGATCCTGGTCTGTGAGCATGGTCCTGGGGCCGGATGACACATGGGCCGCTTCCTTTTCCTCAGCCAGATCCAGTTTCTGAATGGCATCGGACAGACGGGCGGCATCTATGGGCTTCAACAAGTAATCCAGGGCGTTTACCTCGAATGCCCTGATCGCAAACTCGTCGTAGGCTGTGGTGAAGATCACTCTGGGCAGATGGTCGATCTCCTCCAGCAACTGAAAACCGGTCTTGCCAGGCATTTGGATGTCCAGGAAGACCACATCGGGATTGAGTTCATCGATCATCGCCTTACCCTCATCCGCATGGGAGGCCTCCCCGACGATTTCGATCTCCGGGAACTCAGCCAAAAGCTTACGCATCTCTGCCCTTGCCAGTCTTTCATCATCAATGATGATCGCCCTTCTTTTCATAGCAGCGTGGTTTTTATGTTACTCCGTATCCTGAAGGTACGCTGCATGCCGTTGGGAGCAAAATGCGTGCCTCAACGAATCCACCTGCCACATTGCTGATGCTGAAAGCGGCCCGGCCACCAAATTGTAATTTCAACCGGTTTTCTGTACTGGTAATTCCAAAACCTTTCTGACCATTACGATCCGACAGTGAGCCAGAATTGCGAACGATGATCTCGAATCCGCGGTCAGTTAAACCGGAACGTATGTCGATATCCCCTCCCGCCACCGATTGGCTGATACCATGTTTGATGGCATTTTCAACAAGGGTCTGCAACATCATCGGAGGAATTCGAAGATCAAGTGTCGCCTCGTCGATATGCATCTCTACCCGCAACCGGTCTTCAAACCTGATATGCTCCAGGGCAAGATAGTCTCTCACGATCTCCAGCTCCTCTTCCAGGGAGACCGTCTCCAGATGTTCTGACTGCATACTACTCCTGAGCAGTTTGCTCAGACCAGTGACGGCATCACGGGCACGCACAGGATTTTCGTCAATCAGCGCCCGGATGCTGTTCAGTGCATTGAAAATGAAATGAGGATTGATATGTGATTTGATCGTCTTGAGTTCCAGCTCCTTGACAAGGGCCTGCAGCCGAAAGGTATCCAATTCCTGTGCCCGTGACCTGACAATATAATGATAGACAAAGTATATGGAGTTCCAGATGAACAGGATGCCGGTTCCGTTGATGATATTGCGATAGGCCATTTCAGGAAAACTGCTCCGTCGACGATATGTCTTTAGCTCCGGAAACAGATGAATGATGAGGCTCTCCATCAGCCCCCACATCATGGCATAAGACAAGGTGATCAACACAAACCCAATGATCTGACGATCCTGAGGCTGACTCAACAACCCGACCTTTTTCACATGGAATCTCATCAGATGTGAAATGGAAAAGCCCATCAGCACAGTGATCATCAGCCGGCGCAGATGCTGGAAGTCCAGTCGGTCGAATGTGATGAAAAAAAAGATATTGATCAGCGCCAGCAAACCCCAACCCATCGCCTGAAAAAGACGATAGCGATAGCGGTTATCGATCCGGATGATCATCAAAAAAGGATTTCTTCAAATCTAATACGATTCCTGCAGACTTCTATGCCTATTGGTACCAATGGATATTTTCAATGGAGGCCGGAGAATTAGCATTTCTCAGGAACAAAACCGGAGAAGGTTTGTTTCCACCTGTACGCCCCTTCACCGCAACGGATTGGGCGATATTCGGTACTTTTACCATACAACCCAATCAACAGAAATGGACATCAAGGCGGGACCATTGCTCGAAACCATCAATATACCTGAAGATCTGCGCAAACTGGATAAAAACAGGCTGAACCAGGTCTGCGACGAACTCCGTCAATACATCATTGATGTGGTCAGCGTACATGGTGGACATTTCGCTGCCAGCCTTGGCGTGGTGGAACTGTCGGTTGCCCTGCATTATGTCTATAACACCCCGTACGACCAGCTCGTGTGGGACGTGGGACATCAGGCCTACGGCCATAAAATCCTCACCGGCAGACGCTCCGACTTTCATACCAACCGGAAATATGGCGGACTAAGTGGTTTCCCAAAAAGATCGGAAAGTGAATATGACACCTTCGGCGTAGGACATTCCTCCACCTCCATCTCCGCCGCCCTGGGCATGGCGATGGCCGCCAAATACAAGGGTGAGACCGACCGAAAGAGCATCGCCGTCATCGGCGACGGAGCCATGACCGCAGGCATGGCCTTCGAAGCTATGAACCATGCTGGGGTCAGTGACTCAGACATGCTCATCATCCTCAACGACAACTGCATGTCCATCGACCCCAACGTGGGCGCGCTGAAAGAATACCTCACAGATATCTCCACCTCCCATACCTACAATAAACTCAAGGACGATATCTGGCACGCACTCGGGAAACTGCCGATCGGAAAGACCTTCACGCGGGACATGGCCAGCAAACTCGAACACAGCATCAAGGGATTCATCAACCAGAGTAGCAACCTCTTTGAGGCGATGAATCTCAGGTACTTCGGGCCAATCGACGGGCATAACATCCACAAACTGGTGGATACCCTGCAGGACCTGCGGGATATCCATGGCCCCAAGATACTGCACATCGTCACCACCAAGGGAAAGGGTTACGCCCTCGCGGAAAAAGATCAGACCAAGTGGCACGCCCCAGGCCTGTTCGATAAGGTCACCGGAGAGATCTACAAGAAAACCTTCGAAACCCCGCAACCCCCTAAATATCAGGACGTATTCGGCCATACCATCATCGAACTGGCAGAAAAGAACGACAAAATCTTCGGCGTCACACCCGCCATGCCTTCCGGATGCTCCCTCAAATTCATGATGGACAAGATGCCGAAACGAGCGATCGATGTGGGCATCTGCGAACAACACGCCGTCACACTCAGCGCAGGGATGGCTACGCAGGGATTACGGGTCTTCTGTAATATCTATTCCTCCTTCATGCAACGTGCCTTTGATCAGGTCGTTCATGACGTCGCCATTCAGAAACTACCGGTTGTACTTTGCCTGGATCGCGCAGGTCTGGTCGGTGAAGACGGCCCTACACATCATGGCGCGTATGATATCGCTTACTTCCGTTGCATACCGCACATGATCATCAGTGCACCGATGAACGAGCATGAACTGAGAAACCTGATGTACACCGCCCAACTCGAGTCAACCGGACTGCCCATGGTCATCAGATACCCAAGAGGTGAAGGCGTATTATCCGAATGGCGGAATGACATGCAGGAAATCCGGATCGGAAAGGGCCGGAAACTGAGATCAGGGAATGGCATTGCCATCCTAACCTTCGGTCATCCCGGAAATTTTGCCGCCGCAGCCATCAGGGATCTCAGAACCGAGGGACTTGCACCGGCACATTACGATATGCGCTTCGTGAAGCCCATCGACGAAGAACTCCTGCATGAAGTGTTCAGCCAATTCAATAAGGTCATCACGGTAGAAGACGGAACGGTGGTCGGCGGATTCGGATCCGCGGTGCTTGAATTCATGGCTGCAAACGGATACCAGGCGGAAGTACGTATGCTTGGCATCCCGGACCGGCTGGTCGAACATGGCAGCCTCAAAGAACTGCACCGCGAATGTGGTTACGATGCCGCAGGCATCGCAGAAGCAGTAAGGGAACTCATGAAAAACGAAGTGAACGTCGAGATGTCCATCGGAGGTTAATGCCCCGACTCCTCTTCAGGAAATACCAAACCTTCCAGGGAGCCCGATTCAACAGGATCGGGTTCCCTGGACTCATTCCATTGAATGATGAAATTGTTGCGCCCCTCGCCGACCATGACGGACATGTACTGTAGCTGCGCCAGTTCCAGAATGGTCAGGAACATGAAGATGGCATGAATACGGTCCTGGCACACCTCAAAGATCTTCTCGAAGGCCATGGTCTTTTCCCTGGATAAGGTGGTG
>CAJBZC010000110.1 GCA_903959965.1 uncultured bacterium | reverse complement strand
CGTCACCGGTGCCAACGGCCAACTTGGGAAGGCCCTGCAACATCTCGCAAAGCATCATCCTGAACATAAGTTTCGTTTTCTGTCGAGAGAGGACCTGCCCATCCATCATTTCGAACTGGTCCGGAACTTTTTCAAGGCCGATCCTCCGGATGTATGCATCAATGCTGCCGCCTACACGGCCGTCGATCGTGCGGAGACAGAGCGTGACCTCGCTTTTCAGGTCAACGCCGAAGCCGTCGGCGTACTCGCTGCCGTCTGCAAGGCACACGGGTCACGCTTTATCCATGTATCCACCGACTATGTATTCGACGGAACGTCCGACAAGCCTTACAAGGAGGATGACTCGACCGGTCCACTTACGGTCTATGGCGAATCGAAACTGGAAGGAGAGCGGCAGGCCATGCAATTGAACCCCGACAGCGTCATCATCCGAACTTCCTGGGTGTATCACGAAACCGGGAAAAACTTTGTCAAAACCATCATCAGGCTGCTGGACGAAAGACCATATATCGGTGTGGTCAACGATCAGATCGGTTCGCCGACCTATGCAGGTAACCTGGCCGCATGTGCCATGAAAATTGCCGAGGCAAAAAATTTTGTGCCGGGCATCTACCATTTCAGCGACCAGGGTGAGATCTCATGGTATGATTTTGCCGTGGAAATCGCACGCCAGATCGATTCCAACACCGAGGTACGACCCATCTCTACACCAGAATTCATCACACCGGCTCATCGCCCCGCCTTCAGCGTACTGGATAAGTCGAAAGTGGTAAAGACTTACCGTGTGGAACTGAAACCATGGCAGGAATCCCTGAAGGACTGCATCCAGGCCATCAGAAAGCCCCATTCTTAGTATAGACGGCCCCTCTTGCCGATAGGTTGCACCCGGATATTGATCCCGGAACGGCCTATCTTTGCGGAAACTTTTACATATGCCCATGCTGACAGCCGCACTTACCGACCCAGACTATGGATTTGATGTCCTTGACCAGTCGGGGCACACCCTTCGTTTGGACATCCCCGTGGACCAGGGCGGT
This sequence comes from uncultured bacterium, assembly GCA_903959965.1. GTDB lineage: Bacteria > Bacteroidota > Bacteroidia > Chitinophagales > Chitinophagaceae > Pollutibacter. The sequence goes on along the minus strand of CAJBZC010000110.1, from coordinate 1,053 downwards.
GGAGGAACGGGTTTCAGGCCGATGCAGACCCTGCTCGCCGGACTCTGCGGATGCAGTGGTGTCGATGTGGTAAGCATCCTCAAAAAACAAAAACAAACCCTGGAAGGACTAGAAATCTCCGTGGATGGCGAACGGGAACAAGGCAAGGATATCGCACTCTGGCATGACATTGCCTTAACGTTCCGCCTCACCGGTGACATCGAACCTGCCAAAGGGTACCGGGCCGTGGCCCTGTCGATAGACAAGTATTGTTCTGTCGCAGAAACGCTTCGCCGCGCCGGCGCCAGCATCTCCTGGAAGCTATTCGTGAACGATGTCGAAGTGGTAAATCCCTGATCACCGTCGCCCACCTCATTCGCTGTTTCAATATTTCAATCATATGCCCAGACACCCTGAAACGGAAGCCGTACGCATCCAGACGGAACGGACCGCCCAGAAGGAACATTCAACCCCGCTTTTCCTCACCAGCAGTTTCGTGTACGACTCCGCCGAGGATATGGCGGCCGCCTTTGCCGATGATACGCTGGATGTTAATATCTATTCCCGCTTCAAAAACCCCAGTGTCGACGAGTTCATCGAAAAGATCTGTGTGCTCGAAGGTGCCGAAGAAGGCGTAGCCACCGGAACCGGGATGGCCGCGGTTTTTTCCACGTTCATGACCTTCCTGTCTCAGGGCGACCACATCATTTCGGCATCTGCCGTGTTTGGATCCACCCACGCGATCCTGACCAAATACCTACCGAAATGGGGCATATCATTTTCCTATTTCGACATGAATGATCCGGCGTCCGTCGAAGGATTGTTTCGCCCGGAGACGAAAATGCTGTACGTTGAAACACCCTCCAATCCAGGATTGGACATCATCGACCTGAAGTACCTGGCAGACCTCTGCCATGCCCGCCATGTGCTGCTGGTGGTAGACAACTGCTTCGCCACGCCGGCCGTCCAACAGCCGATCTCCTTTGGTGCAGACCTCGTGATTCATTCCGCCACCAAATTCATAGATGGCCAGGGTCGGGTGCTCGGAGGCGTGGTCGTAGGACGCAAGGATCT
>CAJBZC010000109.1 GCA_903959965.1 uncultured bacterium | reverse complement strand
GATAGACTCACGCAACACAATTCCCCGACCCAGCTTGTCAAGAATCGACAGTATTGCGGCGATGGTGATCGCGGTGACGAGTTCCACGTTCATCGCGTCCGTGATCAGCGAGACCACGAAAACCGTCAGATAGGTGAAAGTGAAATGTATTGGTTTCAAGCTGGTTTTCCCTCGTTGTTTTGTTTCCTGTAGATAGTTCTAATCGCCAGATGTATACTTTCGACCATTTTTTCGATGGAGTACGCCTTTATCCTTTCTTGTCCTTGCCGCCCCATGTCCACCAGTGTGTCCGGCTGATCAACCGCCTGCTGCATCCAGACGGCCACGTCGGATTCCGCATTTCCTTCGGTGGAAAAAATCCAGCCGGTTTCTCCCTGAACAACCAGGTCGGGAGCACATCCCACCCGGTCGGATACCAATACAGGACGTCCACAGGCCATGGCTTCGTTTACGGCAAGTCCCCATGTCTCATTCCAGCGTGATGGCAGGACCAGCACATCCGCCATCCGATATATCTCGGGCATGGCCTGCTGATTCTGGAAACCCAGAAAATGAATGCGGGGACGGCCGGATGACTTCCGCTTCAATGCTGTTTCCAACTGTCCGTTTCCAACAAACACCAGATGAAAGGTAGGATCGTCAATGTAGTACCCCACCCGGAGCAGAAAATCGGGATCCTTTTTGGCCTCCAACTTTCCGACAAACATCAACACATGATCCTGATCGGAAATACCCAGTACCCGCCTCCGCACACGCGCAGCTTCATTCCGCTGCGGATCATCGGCCGCAAACCGGTCGTTATCGATGGCATGCGGCGCATTCACCAGTTGATCCGGGCGAAGTCCGTGCGCCAGGTAGTAGGCCCGGTTCTGAACGCCCACACAAAGCCCGATATCGACATGACGGTACACCCAGGTCAAAAAGATGCGACGCAACCACTTCTTCAACCCCGACTTTTCATCCAGTAATGTGGAATCTCCCCTGAACAGGATCGGAACCCTGCCTTTGAAATGTCGCAGACAAGCCAGGTGACTTCGAAAGGCCCATCCGTAGATGATGAGGGCATCGGGCTTCCACGCCTCGATCTCCCGGATCAGGGTCGGGTTATCGATTCCCCTGAAATGATCGGAACCGGGCCTTGGAGCAACGTTATCTACAAAACAGAAAGAATATCCTTCCAGCAGGGGAATATCCCATTCAATGGTCCGCTTGAAATCGGGGTCAAAATTTTTGCCGGCACTGGACTGAGACCAGGTATAAAAAACCATGACCTCGAAGCACGGTTCTGCGGCCAGTCGGGCAAACAGCGGCGCGTTGTACTGGATCGGATGGGTGGTGACGATGGCGATGCGGGTCATGGCGGAAGTATTCATGGACGAACCTGTTCCTTCAGCCATTTCTGGCAAAGCGCCAGCAGCGTCAGTGTAGGATTGGAATGAGAACTGGTCGGGAAAACGGATGCACTCATCACGTAGAGGTTGTTGTAACCCCAGACCCGGAGGTCTGGATCGACCACACCTTCTGAGGCGACCGCACTCATGCGGGTGCCGCCCATATGATGGTTCACGTCCG
>CAJBZC010000108.1 GCA_903959965.1 uncultured bacterium | reverse complement strand
TTCGGTACCGCGGATGCAGAGCTGGATATCGATGTTCCGGTTATGACATTCGAACTTGGCCGTGGCAGCCTCTGCGGTCTTGCCCGGGGCCGTGCTGATGATGGCCTTCAGTCCGTCGGCGATGTCAGACTTGCCGTCCGCCTCGTTCTCCAGATCTGTGATGGAAATCCATGCAAAGGCATCGGCCAGCAAGGGGTGCAGGGATGCGTATCTGGAGGCGTTGGCCATCGAGTCTATGATCATGGGTCGTTAATTTTCGGTTATGCGTTATCGTTAGTGATCAAGTAAATATCAGCGCTGCACCCGGCCGCTGCCATCTCCCTTCATCAGGTCCTTCACCTCGCCCAGGGTGGCGTGGTTCAGATCTCCGGGGATGGTGTGCTTAATGGCACTGGCGGCCACGCCGAATTCGGCGGCATCAGGCATGGACATTCCGGTGACCAGTCCATAGATCAGACCGCTGGCAAAAGAGTCTCCACTGCCGACGCGGTCGATGATGCGTACCTGATATTTTCGGGTGTGGTAGAATTCGCTGCCATCATATACGAGCGCGCTCCAGCCGTTGTCGCTGGCACTGTGGCTTTCGCGCAGGGAAGAGGCGATGAATTTGAATCCGAACTTCTCTTTCATCTGACGGAATACATCTTTGTATCCATCCAGATGAAGTTCCCCTTTGGTAACGTCTGTTTCACCGGCCTTGAAGCCAAGGGTCGTATCTGCGTCCTCTTCATTGCCGATGCACACATCTACGTTCATACAGAGACGGGTCATGACCTCGCGGGCTTTCTCCTTGCTCCAGAGTTTCTTACGATAGTTGAGATCGATGCTGGTGGTGATCCCTTTTGCCTTGGCGGCTTTCAGCGCTACTTCCGTCAGGTGAGCTGCTTTGTCACTCAACGCGGGGGTGATGCCAGTGGTATGAAACCAATCGGCTCCATCGAGGATGGCATCCCAATCGAACTCTTCCGGATTTACATCGGCGATGGAAGCGCCAGCCCGGTCGTACACCACCTGAGAGGCACGCATACTAGCGCCGGTCTCCAGGAAATAGATCCCCAGGCGGTCGCCACCGCGGGCGATGAAGCGGGTATCCACCCCGTAACGGAGGAGGTGGTTGATGGCGCTTTGTCCGATCGGATTGTTGGGGACCTTGGTTACGAACGTTCCATTGAGACCATAATTGCAGAGGGCAGCTGCCACGTTTGCTTCGCCGCCGCCATAGGTAACATCGAAGGTATCGGCCTGAACAAAACGTTTGTAATCGGGGGTTGACAGACGGAGCATGATCTCGCCGAGTGTCACAACTTTCTTAGACATGTCTGATATGAGTTTGGGGGTTAGGAATGAATGGTTACAAATTGTTGGGTTTAGCCTGCCAGGTCTGATTCAGACCAGCCGAAGTAATCTCGGGCGTTCCTGTAGCAGATGTCCTGCATCATGCTGCCGATCCACTCGATATCATCGGGCAGTTCACCGTTTTCGACTTCTTCGCCGAAGATATTGCAAAGAATCCGACGGAAATACTCATGGCGGGGGAATGACAGGAAACTGCGACTGTCTGTGAGCATGCCTACGAAACGGCTGATCAATCCCATGTTGCTCAGCGCATTCATCTGCCGGGTCATACCATCCTTTTGATCGAGGAACCACCAGCCAGATCCCCACTGGACCTTGCCGACGGAGGAGCCGTCGTTGTAGTTTCCGATCATGGTGGCCATGAGTTCGTTATCGGCCGGGTTCAGGTTATAGAGGATGGTCTTTGCGAGTTTGTCCTGGCCGTCGAGCCTGTCCAGGAATTTCACCAGGGCACGACCCTGCTCGAAGTCGCCGATGCTGTCCCAGCCCGTGTCCGGCCCAAGTTTACGCAGCATGCGGGTGTTATTGTTTCGCAGGGCGCCAATATGATACTGCTGCACAAAGCCCCGCTCCCAGTCCCATTCGGCGAAGGTCAGCAACATGGCCGACTTGAATTTTCGGTTATCCGACACCGTTAGTGCGTGACCGGCCCTGATCTTATCAAAGATGTTACGGATCTCTGCATCGGTGTAGTCATCCGCATAGATCTGTTCCATTCCATGATCGCTGACCTTGCAGCCGTTCTGGACGAAATAGTCGTGCCTGCGGCGCAGCGCATCGAGGTAATCTTCGAAGGTGGAGATGGATGTATCCGCTGACTTCTCGAGGAGCGACAGATAGGCATTGAATCCGGCGGGATCGTCGACGTTCATGGCCTTGTCGGGCCGGAAGGCTGGCAGCACCTTGATCTTCCATCCGTCTGCCTGAATGCGTTGATGTTGTTCCAGACTGTCGACGGGGTCGTCGGTGGTACAGAGCGCTCTGACGTCCATGCGTTCGAGCAGGCGGCGCACCGTGAAATCGGGGGTTTGCAGGAGTTCCGTGGTCTGGTCGTATATCTTGTCTGCATTGCCTGCATTGAGTACTTCCCGGATGCCGAAATATCGCTGTAACTCGAGGTGTGTCCAATGGTAGAGCGGATTGCGCATAGTGTAAGGCACCGTTTCCGCCCATTTTCGGAATTTATCCCGATCGGAGGCGGCGCCTGTGATGAATTCCTCGGGGATGCCGTTGATGCGCATAGCGCGCCATTTGTAGTGGTCACCATAGAGCCAGATGCGGGCGATGTTTTCGAAAGTTCGGTCATCGGCCATCTCCTGAGGCGGCAGGTGGTTGTGATAATCGATGATGGGCATGTCTCGTGCGAACTCGTGATAGAGGCGCACGGCGGTTTTGTTGGTCAACAGGAAGTTTTCGTCGAGAAAGGGTTTCATTACGATTACGATTACAATTACGATTACGATTGAATAGATCTAGAAATGCCCAGTTCCAGTCCTCTGAGTTCGGCCAACCCACGGAGGCGGCCAATGGCCGTGTATCCGGGATTGGTGCGTTTATGCAGGTCGTCCAGCATCTGGTGTCCGTGGTCGGGTCGCATGGGGATGGTCGTGCCGCGCTTTTTCATGACCGTCAGTACTTCCCTGATGACGGCGTACATATCGACGTCGCCTGCCAAATGGTCATCTTCGAAGAAATCACCGGCCTCATTGCGCCGGGTGCTGCGCAGGTGCAAGAAGTTGATGCGCTCTCCAAATCTGGCGACCATGGCCGGCAGATCGTTATCGGCGCGGACGCCGAAAGATCCGGTACAGAAACAAAGTCCGTTGTGCATTGAGGGCACGGCCTCGAATATCGCCTCGAGGTCTGAGGCGCATCGAACGACGCGGGGCAGTCCGAGGATGGGATACGGGGGATCGTCGGGGTGGATGACCAGGTAAACGCCGGCGGATTCCGCCACGGGTACCACTTCACGCAAGAATTCGATCAAATGGGTGCGCAGGCCTTGTTCGTCAATGCCATCGTATTGCGACAGGGCTTCGCCGAACTGTTCGATGGTAAAACTTTCCTCACTGCCGGGCAGTCCGGCGATGATGTTCCGTTGGAGCAGCTGGCGGGCATCGGCATCCATGCCGGCGAAGCGCTCGGCAGCCATCCGTCGTTCCTCTTCGGAGTACTCCCCTGCTGCTCCGGCACGTTTCAGCATGAAGAGGTCGAAGGCCATGAAGGCTGACTTTTCAAATCGCAGCGCCCGGCTCCCATCGGGCATGGGGAATGAGAGGTCCGTGCGGGTCCAGTCCAGCACGGGCATGAAATTATATGTTACGATCCGGATGTCGCAGGCGGCCAGGTTTCGGATGGACTGGCAGTAGTTGTCGATGCAGCGCCGGAAATCGCCGCGTCGGGTCTTGATCGATTCATGCACCGGCACGCTTTCCACCACATCCCAGGTCAGCCCCGCAGCTTCGATGGTTTCCTTCCGTTTCATGATGTCTTCCACGCCCCATACTTCGCCATTGGGGATATGGTGCAGGGCAGTGACGATGCCCGTGCATCCGGCCTGCCGGATATCGGACAAACTCACCGGGTCGTTCGGACCGAACCAGCGCATGGTCTGCGTCATCATTGGTTGTGTGTTCACATTTGTCTCATTGCTCATCTTCCATTCACATTTATCTGATGCACGCCCGCATCAGGCGCTTATTTGTTTGTATGACTGACAGGCGTAAGGTAATACATCAAAGTTATACATCATCATAAGGCATCATTTGTATTCATTTGTAATTCAACCCTTCACCGTTGTTGAACAACGCATAACCTGATTTTTCAAGATAACCTGGCACATCCGACAGCTGCGTCTGTGCCTTCATCTCTGACATCGGGGTGCTGAAAGGCATTTTACCCTGAGGATTGAATCGTCCTGTCAGCACATCCATTATCGCTTCCGGGGTGCATCCAAACGTCGCGAGCACGGAGCGGATTCCTTTGGGGTCCGCATCGGTGTACACTTCATCGATCACCCATGGATTGGTATAGTTTACAATCAGGTGCGTGGGTTTCAAGGACGACAGCCGTTTCACGCGATCTACGTCGATCCGGTTTTTAGAGAGCGACAACATCAGGGGAAGGCTATCGGATTCGAAGAGCGACCGGGCACCGGGGATGAGCCAGAGGACGATCTCATCTGCCGCTGCCGGATCGTTGACGAAGGTCACAGGGTGTCCGTGTGTGGCCGGCGCATGGATGCTGGCAGGTGCATTGGCCCCGCGGCCGGCCGGCAGTATCTCCATGTATATCTTCTTTCCGGATGCCATTGGCAGGGCATTGCCGTGATTGCGCAGGAGTACGACTGATTTCCGGAATGCCTCTTCGGCACGCTGTCTGAAATCCGTGCGCCCTACGGTCTTTTCGGCTTCCTCTACATTCACGTAGGGATCTTCGAAAAGTCCGAGCCGAAACTTTTCGGCCAGCAGGCGATCGACGGATTCGTCCACCAGTTTCAGATCGACCAAGCCACTGCGCAGGGTTTGGAGGAGTTGGGAGGGATCTGCAGCACCTGAATAGAGATTTACGCCGGCTTCCAGGGATTTCTTATATCGCTCAGGGATACTTAAGTGCTCTACCCCCCAAGGCATCATTTCGATGGGGCCGGTATCGGAGTTGATGATGCCCTTGAAGCCCAGTTCGCCGCGAAGGAGTTCCTGCAGCACGCCCTTATTATAGGCGTAGGCGACCTTCTCGTATTTTGTGTCGTTGGGGATGGAATAATAAGGCATGATGGACGAGGTGCCGGCACGGATGGCTTCCCGGAACGGTATCAGGTTGTTGCGGAACATGCCACCGGGAAAGACTTCCTGTTTACCCCAGGAGAAATGTGGATCGTGTCCACCCTCGGTGGCGCCGCCTCCGGGGAAATGCTTGGTGGTGAGCGCCACGGAGCCGGGGCCGAGTTCAGGGCCCTGAAAACCGCGCACCACTTCATACATCATCTTGCCGACCCATTCGGCCTCTTCTCCGAAGGTGCCTTCTACCCGCTGCCAGCGTGGTTCGGTGGCCAGGTCGGCCATATACATATATCCTTTGCGGAGACCTACGGCGGCCCATTCCTGTCTGGCCATGTTCGCGAAATCCCGGATGAGCGACAGATCGCGGGTGGCTGAAAGGCCAAGTTCGCCGGGCCATGCGGTGAAATCGGTTCGCCCGACGCTCAATCCGATGGAGGCATCACGGGTGATGTGATTGCGTGGATTGGACGCTACGATGGCCGGGATGCCCAGCGGCTGGGCTTCACAGAGTGCCTGCAGGTTGTTGGACCATGTTGCGATCACCCCGGCCGGTGCATTGGCCCGTAAAATGAAATGTCGCAGATGAAAGGTACTCACCCCCTTCGTTGTACCGGCGGCCGACATATTACGGAAGGGAAGCGGTTTTTTGGTGAACATATTCATGCTATCCACCAGATCCTGTTCGTTGAATCCGCTCCCTATCTGACCGGCAGGACGGTTTCTTTCGAAGGCCCAGTCGTTCTGCATCCGGGTCGTGGAGATCAGCATGAATCCTGCTTTCTGCTCCAGCGACATCTTGCCCCGGAGATCTCTTGCGCGCGACACTGGATCCAATCTCCAGTCTTCGTAAGGATCCAGGCGATCGTTGCGATTTAGGTCCTTAAAACGAAGTGACCCTACCTTCAGGATCGGCACGCCGCGATGCCCCAGTACCGGCTGCGGGACGGTTTGACCCTGAGCCCACAGGGAGCCCGTCAGGGATGCCATGATCACGGTACCGATCAGGAGTCGCATGTGGTTGAGATGTTTGAATCGCATAAAAATATACGTTTTACTTATCAATGTCCACGAAAACAATGAAATCGATTGCGTAATGGTTTTCCACCTATGGCCGCTCTCGGTCGTTCGCCCGGGCATGCATACAAAAGACCTGTACGAAATTATTTTAATTGTTTTTAAGGTGATGAACATCGAAAAAATTGCGCTAAATTTTCGAAAATATCGACATGATTTTTTGTAAAATTGTCATAAAAACTGGACGAAAATGTCAAAAGTGAGTTTAAGAGATCTGGCGAAGGCGCTGGATGTATCCATCTCGACGGTATCGAAAGCGCTGCGTAATAGTTATGAAATCAGTGCGGAGACGAGGAGCCGGGTCATGGATGCAGCCAGGGAGATGGGATATCATCCCAACCCGTATGCCGGTTCTCTGCGGCATCATAAGAGCAAGACCATAGCGTTGCTGGTGCCGGAACTCACGAATAATTTTTTCATTCAGGCCATCAGCGGGGCGGAGTCTGTAGCCCAGGAGCGCGACTATCATATCCTGATCTACAACACGCACGAACAATATCAAAAAGAGGAGAGCATCATTGGCCACCTGGGTAACGGGCGGGTAGACGGGGTCATCATGTC
>CAJBZC010000107.1 GCA_903959965.1 uncultured bacterium | reverse complement strand
CTATCGCCGCAGAACATAATCTCTCTGAGACAGCATTCGTCATTCCGCTGGGTGACGACCACCATATCCGCTGGTTCACGCCAAGTGTGGAAGTGGATCTCTGCGGACATGCAACACTGGCTGCCGCTCACATGCTTTTTCGTTCCCTTCCGACCGGACAACGCATGATCCGATTGTATTCCCGCAGTGGCTGGCTGGAAGTAAGCCGTGAGGAAACGGGGAGACTGACCCTGGATTTTCCTGATGACCCGGTAAGTCCATTGGATAAGATCCCCGCGGCATTAATGGAAGGAATGGGTGCGGAAATCCTCGAAGTATATCGAGGTAAATTCGATTTCATGGTCTGTGTGAATGACCAACAGACCGTGGCCGCACTCAAACCCGACCTGCGCTTGCTCGGGACACTTCCCGCCCGGGGCATCATCGTTACCGCTCCGGGTGATGACTGTGATTTTGTTTCCCGGTTCTTTGGGCCGGCCTGTGGAGTGGATGAGGATCCGGTGACCGGCTCGGCACACTGCACCCTGACAAATTACTGGGCCACGAAACTGGGCAGGGAATCATTCACCGCCCGCCAGCTTTCCACGAGGGGCGGGTGGCTGACCACCTGCCGAAAGGATGACCGCATCCTGATTTCGGGCGATTGTAACCTCTATTTGGAAGGCATCATTCATCTCTGACATGATCCACGAAAACGGACTTACGATATATACAGACGGTTCCGCCCGGGGCAATCCAGGCCGCGGAGGCTACGGAGCCATCCTGATCTGGAAGGGCCATCGAAAGGAACTCTCTGCAGGCTATCGACTCACCACCAACAACCGGATGGAATTACTGTCTGTGATTGTGGCACTGGAATCGCTGACCAGGGAGGGTGTTGACATCGTCGTCTATTCTGACAGCCAGTACGTAGTGAAAGCCGTATCGGAAGGATGGTTGAACAACTGGATCCGCACGGATTTCAAGGGCGGGAAGAAGAACAAGGATCTGTGGACACGCTTTCATGCCCTGTCCAAAAAACATCACATCCGATTTGTATGGGTAAAGGGGCATGCCACCAATCCATACAACAATCGCTGCGATGAACTCGCAACGGCTGCCGCAGACGGCACTCATCTGCAGGTGGACGACGGCTATGAGTCCGGCAATTGATGCGGTTCGGCTGAATCATTGATTACCTCGCTGTCAAGATCACGGCCTTGATGAAATCTTCCGCTAACGGCAGACTCATCAGAAAGATTTTGGTCGTACATGACTACGCAGGGCAAAGAATATCACATAGGCATAACAGAGGACAGGCATCACAAACGAGAATCTGATATCAGACTGATCGGAGATCTGCCCCATGACCGGTGGCACGATGGCTCCGCCTACGATCCCCATGATCAGCAATGAAGACGCCGTCTTTGTGTACCCTCCGAGGTCGAGAATGCTGATGGTGAAAATGATCGGATACATGATGGAGGTAAAGAGACCCACCAGCGCGAGCGCCCAAAGGGAAACATACCCCGTCGTAAGCATGGCAGCCATCACCAGCACCAAGGCGCCCGATGCCGAGATGATGAGCATGCGAGACGGCTTATATTTATTCAGAATCAGGGAGCCCGCCAGTCGGCCCACAAGCACCAGGGCCATAAAAACGGTGATGAAGAGTGCCGCCTTCTGCTCTGTCAGGCCCGGCAGTTGCATGGAGCTGGCATATCGGATCATAAAACTGACGATGCCCACTTCTGCTCCCACATAACAGAATACCGCAAGGATTCCGAGCATGGTATGCCTGAACTGAAAGATCTTGCGAAAAGCATACCCTTCATCCTGCTCATCCTTTACGGTCGGGAGTTTTATGAGAGACAGGATGAACACCATGATCAGAAACAGGGCGGCGAGTGTCAGGTATGGACTTTTTACCAGGTCTGCCTCACTTTTCAGAAAATCCGCCAGGCGTTCGGGTGACATAGCATCGATCACGCTTTGTGGAGTATCCTCTTCATGCAATAAGAGCAGGGAGCCGATATAAGGGGCGAGGGTGGCACCTACGGAACCGACAGCAGCGGAAAGGCTCAGGCGGCTGGAAGCCGCATCGGGATCTCCGAGTTTTGAAATGTACGGAGTGGCCGTCACCTCCAAAAACGTGAATCCGGCGGCCATGATAAATAGGGCCATCAGGAACATCGGATAATACCTGGTTTCTGCAGCGGGGTAGAACATTGCCGCCCCGATACAGGCCAGCAAGAGTCCGGCGATCATCCCTGCCCGATATCCTTTACGCTGGATGTATTGCCCAGCCGGCAGCGCCAGGAGAAAATAGGCGCCGAAGAAGGCAGACTGTACGAGTGATGACTCGAGGTCGCTGAGCTGGCATGCCCGTTTCAGATGCGGAATGAGTATATCATTGATATTGCGACTCATGTTCCAGAAGAACATGAGCGACATCACGATCAGCAGGGGAACGATCAGCCCGGAGGCCTTTGATTTAGATCTATTCACAATGTTTATATTTATTTATCAGGCCTTTCGTTCAGTTCGAAGATCTGATCCATCAGCACCCAGTGTTCATCTTCGCGGGCAAAAGGCAGTCTCTGCTGGAAACCGTTCATCAGTGCGGCCCATTCCGCTTGTCGGGGGAGTTTCAACATTCGTTCAAAATCTCTCCTTAGGTCGAATGACTCGTTCGTCACCATGATCATGAACAGCCGGTTGCCCGCCCGGAAAAGATCCATCTCCAGGATATTGCAGTCCCGGATACCCGCCTTGATCTCCGGCCAGATCACCTCCGGCCGATGATAATTTTCATATTCGGCGATGAGTTTCGGATCATCCTTCAGATCCAGTGCCATGCAGTATCGACGGGTATTCATATGACTTGTTGATGATCTTTGATCATGTGTCAATCCTTCAGATCACAACTGCTACCGGGCTCCTGTGGGGTGACATAGACTCCGTTTTCGATCCTGACTGGATGGACGAAATGTTTTTTCAGATGGGGGATGTGTTCCAGGAACAAGGCTTCGTGGCCCAGTTTGACATGATTGAACAACACCAGGTGCTGGT
>CAJBZC010000106.1 GCA_903959965.1 uncultured bacterium | reverse complement strand
GGATGCCCCCGCTATGAATTCATCATCTGCAAGTTTTACCGAATTGGCCGTTGTGAATTGGTCGATTCAGGGCGTCAATGTTTTGGTCGCTGAGCTTTCAAGTCTTGATGGTACAGAACTTCCCGAATGGGAAGCTGGAGCGCACATCGACATCAAGTCCACCGAACGAACGGGCCGTGAGGTAGTCAGGCAGTATTCCTTGTGTGGCCGTCGCAGTGAGAAAAATTGGCGAATTGCCGTTCTGGGTGATACCCATGGCAGAGGTGCTTCACTGGGTCTTCAAGAGAAAATCAAGATCGGTCAAACACTGCAGGTTCGTGGCCCCCGTAACCAGTTTGGTTTGCAATCGAATGAGCAGCCAGTTGTGTTGGTCGCTGGTGGAATCGGAATTACGCCCATCTTGGCAATGGCAGAGACACTCAGCTCGCAAAAAAGAAAATTTCGTCTTTACTATCATGCTCGAAGCCACAAAAATGCTGCATTCGTTGAGGAGATCAAGTCCTCCAGCTACGCTGAAAGCGTGATGTTTTCATTTGACGATGAGGGGCCTGCAAGGATTGATCAAATTTTCTCCAAAGCAGATGCCCACGCTTGGCTTTACACGTGTGGCCCGCTAGGCTTCATGAATGCTGTAATCGATGCCGCCAAACAGGCAGGTTTGCAGGACGCAAATATAAGAAAAGAACTTTTTGTCGGTTCCTCGCAACCAGTTTCAGAAGGGCCTGTTCGTATAGATCAGGCATTCACAATCAAAATTCAATCGACAGGCGCCATGGTAGAGGTGCCTGTGAACCTGACGGCTGTGCAAGCACTGGCTGCTTCAGGAATTGATGTTTTGGTTTCTTGTGAGCAGGGTCATTGCGGTTCATGCTTGACACCAGTATTAGAGGGAATTCCAGATCATAGAGATCAATTCATGTTGCCTGAGGAGCATGAAAAAAATGACGCTTTCACGCCCTGTTGCTCTCGTTCCTTAACGCCTTGTCTGGTACTGGATCTATGAACAAACCCCTTGTCTATGATCCCTCCAACGATGCGATTAGAACAAATCCTTTTCCTTTTTATGAGGCCTTACAGGAACAGGATCCAGTGCACTGGAGCCCTGCGATAAAGAGCTGGATCATTACGCGTTATGACGATGTCCGGCAGGTGGCCATGTCATCCAACATGTCGTCTGATCGCTTGCGTCCGTTTTATGAGGCTTTGAAAGATGAGCGGCGTGACATTCTTTCGGGCGTGATGCGCTACCTCAACGAGTGGTTGGTGTTCAAGGCCCCGCCTGAACACACCCGGCTTCGAAAGATGATGAACGTTGTCTTCTCGCTTCAACTGATTCAGTCAAGGGAAGTCGCTATCAGAAAAACGGTTGATCAATTGCTGGGAGGTATTGATCCATCGCACGAGGTTGATTTCATGGAGAAAGTCGCCGTGCTGCTGCCCGCTTTCGTGATTTTGGACATGATGGGCTTGCCGCGTGAGGACTTTGCTGAAATCAAGAAATGGTCAGATGATTTGCGTTTGTTTATAGGCACATCGCGTACAGAGGAAGACAAATACAAAAAAGCCAGAGATGGTGCTGATCGCATGTCTTCTTATTTCCGCGATGTAATTTTACAAAGGCGCCAATCTCCTGGCGAGGATGTCATAACGGCCATGGTGACCGCCACAGACTCAAATGGCGCTTTAAGCGATGATGAGTTGGTGGCCATGTGCATGCTCGTCTTGTTTGGTGGGCATGAAACGACGACCAGCTTGTTGGGCAGTGCCGTTGTGGCACTGATTCAGCACCCAGATCAAAAGCAAAAATTATTTGAAGTTCCGTCGCTGATTGATTCTGCCATTGAGGAATTACTGCGCTACGACGGACCGAGTAACAGCATTGC
>CAJBZC010000105.1 GCA_903959965.1 uncultured bacterium | reverse complement strand
ATTTGAATTAATGGAATTTTTTATTCCATTTTTGGACTTAAAGTCATGACCAAAAAAGAGGCGTATATTTTCCATTTTGAATTTAGAATTAATATGGAATTATTTTTTTCCAAAAATGATCTCAAAAGTGGGATCCAGTGTCAGGATGACCGCCCTTCTAATATATTAATTGCATTTACGATATCGGGAAAAAAACAGGCCATCGCAACCAAACGAAAGGGTTCATGTTTTTCAAGCGGAGACATTTAGTCACCTTTGCACACCAAATTGAAGAACAGTACCATGCCAGAAGAAAATGACGACATACTGGAGCAGGTGACCAGCTCGGAGTACAAATACGGCTTCGTCACCGACATCGAATCAGACGACGCGCCAAAGGGACTGAACGAGGACATCGTACGATTTATCTCCGCCAAGAAGCACGAACCGGAATGGATGTTGGAGTGGCGACTGAAAGCGTACCGTCACTGGCTGACCATGGAACAGCCGCAATGGGCGAACGTGACCTTCCCGCCGATCGACTTCCAGGATATCATCTACTATTCCGCCCCCAAGCAGAAGATCGCGCCCAACAGTCTCGACGAGATCGACCCGGAACTGCGCAAGACCTTCGAAAAACTGGGCATCTCCCTGAATGAACAAAAGCGCCTCACGGGCGTCGCCGTGGATGCGGTGATCGACAGCGTATCCATCGCCACCACCTTCAAGGAAGAACTGGCCGAACTCGGCATCATCTTCTGCTCGATGAGCGAAGCGGTGCAGGAGCACCCGGAGTTGATCAAAAAATACCTTGGATCCGTGGTCCCCGCCACCGATAACTATTTCACGGCCCTCAATTCCGCCGTGTTCAGCGATGGCTCTTTCTGTTATATCCCCGCAGGCGTTCGCTGCCCGATGGAACTCTCCACCTATTTCCGCATCAACGCGGCCAACACCGGCCAGTTCGAACGCACCCTGATCGTGGCAGAGGCCGGCAGCTATGTCAGCTACCTCGAAGGCTGCACCGCCCCCATGCGGGATGAAAACCAACTCCACGCCGCCGTGGTAGAGATCCTTGCCGCAGAAAAAGCAGAAGTGAAATACTCCACCGTCCAAAACTGGTATCCCGGTGATAAGGACGGCAAGGGAGGCATCTACAATTTCGTGACCAAGCGCGGCATCTGCCAGGGCGATCACTCCAAGATCTCCTGGACACAGGTGGAAACAGGCTCTTCCATCACCTGGAAATATCCCAGCGTGGTGCTGAAAGGGGATCATTCCGTCGGAGAATTCTACTCCGTCGCCGTCACCAATAACCACCAGCAGGCAGATACCGGCACCAAGATGATCCACATCGGGAAGAACACCCGCAGCCGGATCGTTTCCAAGGGCATCTCCGCCGGGATGAGCAACAACAGCTACCGCGGACTGGTACAGGTGGGCCGGAATGCCAGCCATGCCCGGAATTTCTCGCAGTGCGACTCCCTGCTGCTGGGTGACAAGTGCGGTGCGCATACCTTCCCATACATCGAGGTGAAGAACAACACCGGCATCGTGGAACACGAAGCCACTACCTCCAAGATCGGTGAAGACCAGATCTTCTACTGCAACCAGCGCGGCATCGACACCGAAACGGCCGTCGCCCTGATCATCAACGGATTCGCGAAGGAAGTCATGAACCAGTTGCCGATGGAATTCGCCGTCGAAGCCCAGAAACTCCTGGCCATCAGCCTGGAAGGCAGCGTGGGATGATCCAGATCCCTCATTATCAATACTTTAAAAAACGCATCATGCTGAAGATAGAAAACCTGCACGCAGGCATCGAAGAAAAAGAGATCCTCAAAGGCATCAACCTCGAAATAAAGGCCGGTGAAGTACACGCCATCATGGGACCGAACGGTTCCGGAAAAAGTACCCTGGCATCGGTCCTCGCCGGCCGTGACCAATTCGAAGTGACCGAAGGCTCCGTCTCCTTCATGGGCAAGGACCTGCTGGACATGGCCCCCGAAGAGCGTGCCCGCGAAGGCATGTTCCTGGCCTTCCAGTACCCCGTGGAGATCCCCGGTGTCAGCACCACCAACTTCATCAAAACTGCAGTGAACGAAACCCGCAAGCACCGCGGGGAAGAGCCCCTGGATGCCGTATCCTTCCTCAAACTCATGAAGGAGAAGATGAAACTCGTGCAGATCGACCAGGCCCTGCTCAGCCGTTCACTCAACGAAGGATTTTCCGGCGGCGAGAAAAAACGAAATGAGATCTTCCAGATGGCGATGCTCGAACCGAAACTCGCCATCCTCGACGAGACGGACTCCGGACTCGACATCGACGCCCTGCGCATCGTGGCCAATGGCGTGAATCAGTACCGCAACAGCGAGAATGCCTTCCTGCTCGTCACGCACTACCAGCGCCTGCTCGACTACATCGTACCCGATTACGTACATGTGCTGTATAATGGACGCATCGTGCGCTCCGGTACCAAGGAACTGGCCCTGGAACTTGAAGCCAAGGGCTACGATTTCATCAAGAACGAAGTGGATGCCATCTCCCAGGACTAAGCAAGCCTGTTCGCATCCAGTAGTTTCCTGATTTTTTCACAAGCATCCTCACATGTCCAACCTCATTCATACACGCCTCGAAGAAAATTTCCGGGCTTCCAACCCGGCTCAGGGTCCGTTGTCGGATTTCAGTGCCAGGTCATGGGCAGACTTCCAGACCTATGGCATCCCGCCGGTGAAGCACGAAGAATGGAAATATGCGCGGGTCAGCGCCCTGTTCCGGGACGACCTGCAATTACCCATTTCGATCCCGGCCGTAACAGCGGCCGATATTGATGCACATCGACTGCCCGGCCACGAGACCGCCACCGAGCTGGTTTTCATCAACGGGCATTTCGTACCATCGCTGTCCACCATCCGGCACGCGGAAACGGATCTGATGATCGCCCCGCTGAGTGAAGCCGCAGCCGGCGCAGATGCCGCTTTCATCGCTGCAAACCTGGGACACAGTGCCGCTTACCACCCCGACGGCATTCAGGCCTTGAACGGTGCCTTCGCCGGAGCAGGTGTCTTCATTCGCGCCCGCCGCGGTAAACAGATCGAACAGCCGGTGTACATTTATTTGATATCCGACAGCCGGACAGGCTTCATCTTCTCGCAGCCACGGTCGCTCGTGCATGTGGAAGCCGGCGCCGCCCTGCAGATCGCAGAACATTATATTACCCTCGGTGGTCAGGAAAGCTTCACCAATGAAGTCTTTGAACTGGTGGCAGAGCAGAACGCGCTGGTCGACTATTACAAGATCCAGCACGAGGGATCGACGGCCAACCACGTTGGTACCACGCATATCCGCCAGACCGGCAAATGTGTGACCAATGCGGTAACGATCTCGCTCAGCGGCGCACTCGTCCGCAATAACCTGAACATGATCATGGAATCCGAACATGGCGAATCGCATATGTACGGACTCAGTCTGCTCAACGGAAAGACCCTGGTCGACAACCACACCATCGTGGACAACGTCAAGCCGCATTGCTTCAGCAATGAGCTGTACAAGGCCATCATGGATGAAGAATCCACGGGTGTCTTCAACGGTAAGATCTTTGTCCGCAAGGATGCCCAAAAGACCAACGCCTACCAGTCGAACAAGAACATCCTCGTGGGTGAACGCAGTGCGGCCAATACCAAGCCGCAGCTGGAGATCTTCGCCGATGATGTGAAATGCTCGCACGGCTGCACCATTGGACGGCTGGACGAAGAGTCGCTGTTCTATCTCCGGGCCCGCGGTCTGAGTGAGCAGAATGCCCGTTCGCTGCTGCTGCACGCATTTGCGGTGGACATCCTGGACAAGATCAAGTGGGAGCCGCTGCGGCAGCATGTGGACGCGCTGATATCGGAGCGACTTCAATTCGAGATCTGAACGCACGTAATCAATTGAATATGGAAGGCAGGTTGGACATCGAGGCGGTAAGAGGTCAGTTCCCGATCCTGGGCCGATCGGTCAAAGGGCGTGCGCTGGTCTATCTCGATAATGCGGCGACCACCCAAAAGCCACAGTCTGTCATTGACGCGATCACCGGTTACTACGCCGGCTATAACGCCAACATTCACCGGGGCATCCACACCCTGGCGGAGGAGGCCACGGCCGCCTTTGAAACCACGCGTGAAACGGCCCGTGCCTTCATCAACGCAGCCTCCACCGACGAGATCATCTTCACCCGCGGAACCACGGAAGGCATCAACCTGGTGGCCTCCAGCTGGGGACGGGCCAACCTGCAACCCGGTGACGAGATCATCCTCTCCACGCTCGAACATCACTCCAACATCGTCCCCTGGCAGATGATCGCGGCCGAAAAGGGCGCGGTCATCAAGGTCGTACCCATCGACGATAATGGCGTCTTCCAGTTCGATGCCTTCGAAAAATTGCTGTCAGGCCGCACGAGGATCGTATCCATTGTACACGTTTCTAACGCCCTCGGACTGATCCATCCGGTGGAAGCCGTGATCCGTGCTGCCCATGCCAAAGGCGCGCTGGTGCTGGTGGACGGCGCACAATCCACCGTGCATCTCGACATCGACGTACAGTCACTCGATTGTGATTTCTTCGCCTGCTCCGCACATAAATGCTACGGCCCTACGGGCGTGGGCATCCTCTACGGCAAGCGCAGCTTGCTGGAAGACATGCCCCCTTACCAGGGCGGTGGCGAGATGATCCGGGAAGTGAGTTTCAGAGGCACGACCTACAACGATCTGCCGTATAAATTCGAGGCCGGTACGCCGAACATCGCGGATGTCGTGGCCACCCGTGCGGCCCTGGACTTCATGACCGGACTGGGCAAATCTGCCATGCGGGCACATGAAGACAAACTGGTGTCCTACGCATCAGACCGCATGCGGGAGATCCCCGGACTGCGCATCATTGGCGATGTCCCCGGAAAAGTCAGCGTGGTGTCGTTCGTCATAGAAGGCATCCATCCGCAGGACATCGGCATCCTGCTCGATAACCAGGGCGTGGCGATCCGGACCGGACATCACTGCACCCAACCCCTGATGGAAAGACTGGGCCTGCCCGGCACGAACCGTGCTTCCTTTGCCGTGTACAATACACGCGGCGAGGTGGATGCCCTGGTAACCGCCCTCGAAAAAGCCCGGAAAATGCTCTCCTGATCCATGGAACAAAGACCACCCATACCGCAGATTGAAGACGAGATCGTCGAAGAATTCGAACTGTTCGACAACTGGGAGGACAAGTACGAATACCTCATCGACATGGGGAAGAAGCTCCCCCCGCTCGACAACATGCACAAGGATGATGAGCACCGCATCCGTGGTTGCCAGTCGACCGTGTGGATGGTCTCTGAGTTGCGCGATGGACAAATCGTTTATCACGCTGACAGCGATGCGATGATCGTCAAGGGACTGATCAGCATGCTGATCCGGGTGCTGTCGGGCCAGACGCCACAGGACATCATCCAGGCCGATCTGGGCTTCATCGACCGCATCGGGATGACCAGTCACCTCGCCCAGACCCGCTCCAACGGGCTCCGCGCCATGATCAAACAGATGAAACTCGACGCCACGGCCTGGCAACTGAAGGCCAACGCTTCCTAACCCCAACAACCATGATCGAACAGGATACACTCAAGGAAACGGTTATTGAAAAGATCAAGGAAGTCTTTGATCCGGAGATCCCCGTGAACATCTGGGATCTGGGACTGATCTATGAGGTGAACGTCCTGCCGATCAATAACGTGCAGGTAGTGATGACCCTGACCGCACCCAGTTGCCCGGCCGCACAGACACTGCCTCACGAAGTGGACCAGAAGATCCGCGAGATCCCCGGGGTGAACGATGTGCATGTGGAAGTCACCTGGACCCCTTCCTGGAACAAGGATATGATGAGCGAGGTCGCCAAGCTGGAACTGGGTTTTCTTTGAGCTCTCCCGCTTTTTTCGTAAATTCACATACAACCACGCGGAAGTAGCTCACCTGGTAGAGCGACAGCTTCCCAAGCTGTAGGTAGCGGGTTCGAGTCCCGTCTTCCGCTCTTCGACCGGTGAACAGATCACCGGTTTTTTTTATGCCTTTTTGGAAGATTTCTGACCCCGGCAGCGGTCGCTGCAGTATTTAACCTCATCCCAGACCTTCTCCCATTTCTTGCGCCAAGTGAAGGGCCTTCCACAAGTGACGCAGACTTTTTGAGGAAGATCGGATTTCTTCACGCCCTTCATGCGGTGGGTTTCGGTGTGTCCGTTCCGGCGTTGAGGCGGTTATTCAGGATGCCCATCCCCACGTAAAGCACCGGAGAGATGAGGAATTCCTGCATCGTCCAGGTCATGTCCTTGATCTGCTGGCTGACCATCCCGAAGGTCCAGTCGTAGAGTCCAACAAGGGTGATGAATCCGAGCAGGCTGATGTGGATCAGATGCCAGAGATGCGACATCCATTTGTCCTTCAAATGGCCAAGGTGGGCGGTCCCGACGAAATACACCGCGATGGTGGATCCAAACTTGATCACATGACGGATCTTTCGCGGGATCCACATCACGTCAGTATCCACGAAGTAGACATAGAACAGGGTGTAGATGATCAGGATGATGACCAGTCCGCCGATCCAGCGACTGCGCGGCGAATTATACAGCTTCATGACGCGGATTGAGAAAAGAAATGCGCTGGGAGAACCATACCCAGAGGGCGAAGATCGTGGCATAGATCACGATCTTGAAAACGTAGTGGTGGGCGATCTCGAAATATTCGTCCATGTGCATGAGCAATGCACCGAGTCCCACACATCGCAGGATATTGGCGACATGGATCACCGCCAGTCCCCCGATCCCGAAGAGCAACTTGCGTTTCAGTCCCGCCGGCATGGCCAGGATGAAGCCTATGTAGAGGACGAACAGTTCCAATCCGTTGCAACCATCGGCAATGCCCACGACCTTCCGGCCCTGGTAGGTGACCTGGCTGATGGGCGACAGGATCTCCTCTCCTTCGATCACCATCCTCGAGTACTTCGGGACGGCCTGGTAGTCCTTTGTGTTTTGCAGGGTATTGAACAGCCAGGCTGACTGATCGCCCACGATGTTCGTGAGCGGACCATCCAGCGTACGCGGGGTCTGCCAAAGGAAGAGATAAAGCCCCTTCCAGATGATGAAGAGCACGAAGGAACGCAGCAGGAATTTCTTCACTTCCGGCGGAAAAGTGGCGAGGGCCTCCGAGATGCTTTGCTTATACGATTGAAAGACGGACATCAGACTTCAATGATTCTTGCAAAGGTAAGATCAAAGCAGGGATGCGACCTGCTGCATTTCGGGCACCGTGCCGATGCTCAGCCTCAGCCAGGTGCTGTCCTGCTCGAAGCTGCGCGCACCGATGATGTTGGCACCGGCCAGCAGCTCCGGAATGCGTTTGGCGTAAGGCTTGTTATCGAAATACACAAAACTCGTCACGGATGGGATGTACGGGATCCCCGCCTTGTCGAAAGCCTTGTAGAGGACATCCTTGGCCAGCTTATTTTGTTGCTTGACAAGCCCCACAAAGTCGAGGTCTTTCATCGCCGCCATCGCCCCAACCATTGACACGGCAGAAGGTCCTGCATTGGCCCAGGCCTGGAATTCATTCATTTGCTTGATGGTGCCGGGTTGCGCCAGGGCGTATCCCACGCGGGCGCCTGCCATGCCGTACACCTTCGAGAAGGTCTTGGCAATGATGAGGTTGGGGTATTTGTCGACCAGGTGCGACATCGAGGGACTGTCGTAATACTCCGTGTAGGCTTCGTCAAGCAGCAGCACCCTGTCCGGGCCCAGCTTCTGGACGAAAGTCTCCATGTCGGTCTTCGTTGCCGTAGTGCCTGTCGGGTTGTTGGGATTGCAGAGATAGACCATGCGGGTATCCGCATCGATCGTATCCATTATCCGCTGGAGGTCGTTGTGTTTCGTTGTGGTCAGGGGCACGAGTTTCGTAGCCATGCCCATGCGACGTGCCGCGGGCATCCATAATTTAAAGGTCGGCTCCGATGCCACCAGGTTGCCCTTGCCGCGGGTTGCCCACAGACATGCCAGTCCCAGCAGTTCGGACGAACCAGCACCGAGGGTGATATGCTCTTTCGTATGCCCGGTCAGCCCGGCGATGCGTTCGCGCAGTACCCCGTTCATATCCCACTGATAGCGGTTGGAGATGGCAACGGCCTCCATCATGGCCGCACGCGCCATGGGCGACGGTCCGTGTGGGTTCTCATTGGAGCCTAGTCGGATCTGTGGACCCGGTGCAGATTGACTGACAGGCATGCCTGCCATGGCTTCCGCGAAGCTGTCGCGGGAGAAGGCGAAGGCTGACATGGCGAGGGCAGAACGGCGAAGGAGTTGGCGGCGGTCCATGGTAACAGGCGTTGGTTAAATCGAGGAAGCCTGGCATTCATCCAGGCTTCTTTATATTTATTTCAAGATCAGATCAGAACTTAAGCGTGGCGGGCAGATACTTCCCGATCAGGTCCTCGTAATAGCTCTTCAACTCACTCCAGACGGGCACTTCCGGGTTCTTGGAGTACAGATCGTAAGGATTGAAGAGATTGACCCACTTGAGCATGTCGCGGTCATGATCATCCAACAAATACTGATATTCTCCTTCGCGGTGCCAGGCATAGAAGGAATGGTAACGGAGCATGTAGAGGCCCGGCTCGGGGATGTAGTCCTTCATCATCTGATAGACGTATTCATCGTGGCCCCATGACATGTGCACGTTCCGCAGACCACATCCCTCGGTGTACACACCCAGTTTGGTATTGTACGCGGGATTGTTGCAGTCTGGGTTATGCTTGAAGAATTCAGGATAGACGATCTTGTCGGAATAGGCACAACCGACCGGGAAGGTATCACCCACGACCGCCCACTGGGGCTCGCCGAAAAGGCAGAGAACCTTGCCCATGTCGTGCATCAGACCGGTCAGGACCATCCAGTCGGGGTGACCGTCCTTGCGGATGGCCTCTGAAGTCTGCAGCAGATGCTGGAACTGGTCGAGGTCGGTATCGGGATCAGAATCATCCACGAGTTGATTAAGGAAGTCGAACGCAGACCAGACGGGCATTTCCTTCTTGTCGAAAGAGAGGTATTGACGCTGCTTTTCCCGCACGAAATCGTAGGTCTGATAGGTATGGTTCAGACGATAGAACTCGCGTACGGTATCGCGACCGGGTTCTTCGTAATTGCGGTATTCACCGGTGGCCTTGGCGGTGGCGATGGATTCGGGTTCGGGATATACTTCAAGGACAAAATCTTCCCATTCGTCCAGGCTCTTCAGGGGGTTGATCTCCGCGGGTGAGAAAGATTGCCGGCTTTCAGACATGGCAAACGTATTTTTTTAGTTGAGATGAGTGGTGGAATCAGATACAAAATAACAATTTTTTTTGCCGGATGAAAACAATAATTTAGAACGATATAACCCGATTGTTAGCCCTTACATCCCATCGCACATGAAGCTTCATGCCACCGATTATGCGGTGATCATTCTCTACTTCGTCTTCGTCATCGCCGTAGGTTTCATCATCAAGAAAAAGATCAAATCCAGCAATGATTTCCTGAGCAGCGGGCGCAATATCCCGCTCTGGATCACCAGTCTGGCCTTCATTTCCGCCAACCTCGGCGCACAGGAGGTTCTGGGTATGGTCGCCTCGGGTGCCAAGTACGGGATCATGACCGTCCATTTCTACTGGGTCGGCGCCATCTTCGCGATGGTGTTCCTTGGGGTGTTCATGATGCCGTTCTACTACGGCAGCAAGGCCCGCAGCGTACCGGAATATCTCTCCCTGCGCTTCGACGAAAAGACCCGCGGGCTGAACGCCATCACCTTTGCGGGGATGACGGTCTTCTCCTCCGGCATTTCGCTTTTCGCGCTGGCGAAACTCCTGGAGATCACGCTGGCCTGGGATTTTGATTTCTCGATCTGGGTGGCGGCCGGCATCGTGATGGCGTACACCTTCCTCGGGGGACTCACCAGCGCGGTGTACAATGAAGTGCTGCAGTTCTTCCTGATCGTACTCGGATTGTCGCCCCTGGTGATCGTCGGCTTGCAAGAAGCGGGCGGATGGTCGAACATCCAGGCACAACTGCAACCGCAGTACACGCATGCCTGGCAGTACATGGGCAGTGCCGATCAGAACAGCATGGGCATCAATGCGATCTCCCTGATCTTCGGATTGGGCTTTGTGATGTCTTTTGGATACTGGTGTACCGACTTCCTGGTTGTTCAGCGAGCGATGATCGCGCGCAATATGAACGAGGCACAACGCACGCCCATCATCGCCGCGATCCCGAAGATGTTCATGCCACTGATCGTGGTGCTGCCCGGGCTCGTGGCCATCGCCCTGATGACGCCGGCCCTGCAATCGAAGGGTTATTCGATCCCCACGGCGGCCGATGGCGGACTCGACTATACCATGACCCTGCCT
>CAJBZC010000104.1 GCA_903959965.1 uncultured bacterium | reverse complement strand
CTGGGAAGCCAGGGTCGGGCGGCCGTTTGGAAGATGCTGGAAGTGGCAAGTATGTTCACGCCTGCGCCTGCCAACAATTCCGTTGAAGTGTTCCTGTAGCCAGACCCACACGCTGAAGGGCAATGTCAGACCCCGGGCTTGAGTACCCTTCCATACATTTGCAGGCACCTGTTTCTGGCAAAGGAATGTTCCACTATCGGCCGGGGATAGGTCAGTGATTCAAATTCCGCTACCCATTTCCTGATATAGGCTCCCTTGCCGTCGAATTTTTCTGTCTGCAGAGTGGGATTGAATACCCGGAAATATGGCGCCGCATCGCAACCACTACCCGCCGCCCATTGCCAGCCACCATTGTTGGCCGCCAGATCAAAATCCAGCAACTTACGCGCAAACCAAGCCTCGCCGAGTCGCCAGTCGATCAATAAATGCTTGGTCAAAAAACTCGCCGTGATCATCCGCACACGGTTGTGCATGAATCCGGTGGCGGCGAGTTCCCGCATACCCGCGTCCACGATGGGATAACCGGTCTGCCCCTGGCACCATCGATCAAAACCATCGGGATCACTCCTCCATTCTATCTGATCATAGATAGGTTTGAAGGCCTTCCCTTCCCCCACTTGCGGGAAATGCCAGAGAATCATATGATAGAAATCCCGCCAGATCAGTTCGTTCAGGAATGTGGGACTGATGGATTTCGCCCTATTGGCCAGCGCACGGATACTGATGGTCCCAAACCGAAGGTGCAGACCGAGCCGCGAGGTCGCGGGCATTGCGGGAAAATTCCTGCGCTCAGCATATTGGGAGATCAGTTCATCCGTGACATCCGGGGATGGGAATGCTTGCGCCGATCTCTGAAATCCCATGGATTCAAGGCTTGGGGGCTCAGGCAAACTGATTTTGTGGAATTGATGCAAACAGGGCTCCGTATCGAAAGGGGAAATATCGATGCGTTCCGCCACAGCCAGCCATTTACGACTGTAAGGGGTAAATACCGTATAAGGATTACCATCATCCTTAACCACTTCCGATCGCTCAAACAGCACAATATCCTTATGGCTGTGAAAGGGCACTCCATGATCTAGCAGCAATCCCTCTACTTCGGAGTCCCTGCGACGGGCATAGGGCTCGTAGTCATGATTTGTATGTACGGCAGATAAGTTCCAGGAATCCAGCAACTTTCGGAACACTTCCTGTGGTGTGCCATGGAAAACAAGAAGGCCTGATCCCATGGTTGTCAGGCGTTTGTGAAGCGAACTTATGACCTCATGAATAAAGGTCACACGTGCGTCATCGCGATCCTCCAGCCTGTTCAGGATATGGCGGTCGAAGATAAAAATGGGCAATACTGCCTCCCCCTGCCTGAGGGCTTGAAACAATCCGGAATTATCTTCGAGTCGAAGATCCCGTCGAAACCAGAATACCCTAACCGTGGATTTAGCTGCAGTCATTTGCAGATAACACCATGAACGGATGGATGTTCAACGTTTACTTGCTATCAATTATTCCGCTTTTGACCGCATACATTACCAGACCTGCCACTGATTTTGAACCGGTCTTGGTCTTAAGTTTGTCACGTATAGCTTCTACGGTCCTTGGGGAGAGGTCTACGAGGTCTGCAATTTCCTTAGTGCTTTTTTCTTCGCACATCATTTTCAGGATGGTGATCTCCTTTTCGGAAAGCTTGGCGTCACCCGGGGACACGATCGGTTTTGGGTTTTTGTTCCTCAAAACTTCGATCAAGGCCTTGTTAGTCAGGTGATTCATGTAATACTCCTTCTCGTAAACGGTCCGGACTGCTTCATGGATGACCTCTGAATCAGAATTTTTGGTCAGATACCCGTTGGCGCCGAGTTCGAGCAGCCGGGATATCATGGAATGGTCGTTGTGCATGGTCAGCATAACCACTTTGTTATCAGGATATAGTCGCTTGATTTCCGGAAGTGTGGTAATGCCATCCATGATGGGCATTTGGATATCCAGGAGGATGACATCGGGCGTGATATGCTTGAGCAGATTGAGCAGTTGCATGCCGTTGTCCGCTTCCGCAATTATTTTTACGTCCGGCTGCATGGACAATGCGGTTTTTACGCCTGCCCGAAATAGTATGTGATCGTCAGCTATGACCACCTTGATAGGCTCACCTGGCGGACGAAGATTAGGTTTCGAATACATAATTGAAGGATTTACAAGGATTTCTTAGATTTTACGATGGCAAGATTACGGCAAAAAAGAGAAGGAAGCCATAGTAGAAATGCCCTATTTACGGGGACTGGAATGTGGTTTTTACTATGCGCCGTTTTTTCACCGAGTAAAGTGCGTTTTTTTCTGCTTTACAAAGGTTTAAGACACACTTCTAGAAAAATCGAAGTAGTAACTTCATTTTGTGAAAGAAAATCCTATCAATGTGGAGGCGTATTCTATTTCAACAAAAGTTAACAAATGAATCTTGCAGTCAATATACTTCTCACAATCCAAGCATTTTTGATGGGGTATTCAATCTATGTATTTATTAGTAAGTGGAAGCAACTACGATTCTTTAGATGGCTTATTCTAATACCAGCAGCAGGATTTTTACAGTTTCTTTTTAGTGTAATCGTTGCACCTATAATGATAAGTAAAAAATCAAACTTAAATATAGGCTTCTTGGATGTAGAAAATGTCAAATCAATTAACATAATTATTATTTCGATTTATGGAATTATTGAGTATTATGCGATTTGTAAATTTATAGAAGTAAATT
>CAJBZC010000103.1 GCA_903959965.1 uncultured bacterium | reverse complement strand
AGGTGCTCGAAACACTTCAATTTATCAATGAATAACAGGCCTTCGCGGCTTCCAAACTTTGAGATTAACATGAAATTTTGAGGACCATGATCATTTGATCACCTCGCCGATCACCTTCCCGATCGTACCACTCGGCATCTGAATGCGCAGCATCGCAGCGAGCGTCGGTGCGATATCCGTCATATAGATCTCCCGATGGGTCTTTCCGGGTCTAACACCCCAACCCATGAAGACCAACGGGATATGTGCATCATAGGGATACCAGGATCCGTGCGTAGTACCGGTGGCACCGCCCGCAAAATGATGTGGTTTCAGGATCACCTGGATATCTCCTCCCCTTTTGCGATTGCTGCCTTGCAGGAAACGCTCCTTGACGACAGAGGGCAGATTAGCGGCACTGATGTCCTGATTATCGAAGGCGAGCAGGATCTGCGGATCCTTGTTGAGTTCTTCGATGATGAAAGAACGAACGGCCGCCCGGTCGACCTTCAGCGAATCCATCGACCTGTAGTTGAGATAGAGCTGGTAATTGTCATAATCCAGGATCGGGGATTTCACGCCAAAGCGGGCCGTCACGGCATTCTCCAGGGCGGTCCGATTACCCGATACCACATCCGCCGGGATCTTGTTGTTTTTCAGGAAGCCGGGCACATGCGCGACGGCATGATCTGCCGTGATGAAGGTCGTCCAGTTGCCTTTCCCGACTTTCTTGTCGAGCATGTCGAAGAAATCCGCCAGGTCGCGATCCAGCCGCAGATAGGTATCTTCTATCTCAACGCTATTCGGGCCGAACGTATGGCCGATGTAATCCGGAGAGGAAAGACTCACGGCCAGGAAGTCGGTGACCTCATCCTTGCCCATTTCTTCTGCCAGAATGGCTTCCTTCGCGAAGGATAGTGTCAGCGTCGTTCCCTGCGGGGTGGTGGAGATGGCACCGAAATTCTTTCCCGCAAACTGGGATAATTTGTAAGGGAAGGTTGGTTTTGGAACGCCATTGGGACGGCCTTCCCAGGGGCGGTCATCCGCATCGCTTTGCGTGTAGGTGCCGATCGGGTAAAGCGTATTCCAATCCAGCCGCAGCATGGAGTCCACCACTTTCCGTTCATTGAAACGGGCAGCCCATGACGGGAGTTCGTTCATGTAATAGGTGCTGGTCACCCAGTTTCCGCTGGCGGGATCGAACCAGTAGGCCGCATTGGCGGAATGCCCGGCAGGGAGAATCCCTCCCCTGTCCTTGATGGCGATACCAATGACCTTGGATCGGAAATTGGTCGAGATGCGGAGCTCGTCGGTGATGGTCGTTGTCCAGAGATTGCGGGGGGACATAGGCTTGGCTGAGGCGGCTCCGCCGATGGTCTTCACACCCGCATCTTCGACACAGTACACTGATCTTCCCAGATCCCGCTCATACCATTCATTGCCCATGATGCCATTGATGGCAGGTGTCGATCCTGTATACACAGAGGCATGGCCTGCTGCGGTGACAGTCTGAGCATAAGGGATGAATGTATTCTCACAGGCGAAACCTTCGCGCAGCATGCGTTTCAACCCATTTTCACCGTATCGTGCATTGAAGCGATAGAAATAATCCCAGCGCATCTGGTCTACCATGATGCCCACCACCAGTTTCGGAGCTGCCGGTTCCTTCTTAACGGTAGCCGACTGCGCATTCACAATCAACGGCAAGGCTATGATCAAACTGTTAAAGATCCTCTGCATGTACCTGTATTTAAATATTAACAAATGTACCGGAAATGACTGT
>CAJBZC010000102.1 GCA_903959965.1 uncultured bacterium | reverse complement strand
TGCATGATTATCATGTGACTTGCATGCATCAAGTGCTGTTGGAAGCAAAATCGAACATGGAGTCCGTCGAGTGGTCATTGAAGGGTTTATATCGTAAGGCAAAGGGTGAAAAGAAACAGGATATTCTAAAGCAGGTATATGGTGGAAAAGTACCTGAGAAAATTGATATTAAAATAGGCGAACTTACTGCGGATCAACAGCAGAAGTTTTGGGAAAAAACACAGTCAGCTCTTCAGAATGCACTAAATGCGCATATTTCCAAGAAAACCCTGGTCAATGAAATGCGACAGATCATGCTTCGGAATAAGGATTCCATCATCCAGGGTATGGTTGCAGGCGGCAGTGACTTATTTACAAGTGAACAGAACTTTGAACAGGATATGAATAGAATGCTCAATACCGTGAACTTATGACGATACCCGTTTCAGATATCAAGAAGACATTGATCGATCTCGGAGCCCTTGAGGTAACCGTGCAGGAAGAAGCTAAAACGACCATGTTCCTGTCGATATTTAGTATCGGGGGGGAGCGAACCGGCGTTTTTTTAATTGCCAGCGAATTGGGGACCCAATTGTTCTGTCAGTTCTTTTCAACTTTTGAGCAACTCTTCGACAAGCCCGGTGTTGATTTCTATGAAGTGCTCGATAAACTGAACACTCGGTTGGTCATCGGTCATGTTCAGCTCAAGAAAGAGGGGGATGACTATCGTATTGTTTACCGTTCAAATCATGTCGGCGACCCTGAAGCCCTGCTGGCCAATCGTAGTTTTCGGAATTTCATCAGTTTTTCTGTGGATATGGTAGGCGCAGTAGCCAATGACATTTCATGATCTCCCGCTCGTGGAAACCATGATCATTAAATAACTTTCCTCAACTCCGCTGCCAGCGCACTGCAGAAACCCGAGAGCCTTCGGGCTTCCTCTTCAGAGCCCATCGACACGTTGCACGCGGCGTGCATGCCATCGTCCGCGATCAGGAAATGGGTCATGTCCAGCTCATCCTCGTGGTCAAACCCCTGCATGCCACTACGCCATCGCCGTATGAGTTCTCCCGCCGGACCTTCGGCAAACCGTCTGGCCGTGTCGGGCACACTGCTGCGGATGAAATAATTATTGAGGCCCTCGGCCATCACGGTCTCCGACCCGTCCAGGTTCACCAGTGATGCGTACTGATCCCCGAAATAGCCACTTACCATCACGTCAAGCGCTGTGTCCGCCGCCCATTTCACCATATTTCCCAGTAAGCCCTCTTTGGGATCGGGCCGATACTTATATGTGCCGGGTACCGGCTGCATAAATATGAATTTGCCTGCCGGCAGCCTGACATCGGGACTGATCCAGACTGTCTGGCGCTTCGCTACCTGGTTGCTGCCGCCTTCATCTTCCGTGACCATGACAGATGAGGTCAGCTTCCATGAGATCCCGTTCGACTGCCCTTCCAGGGTGTTAGCGTACGATTGCTCCGGCGTTTCATAGTCACCGACCGGTGTGGCCGGTGCATTACTTATTCCTGTCAGGGACGCATCGTTGGGTTCCGACTGGTCTTTTTTTCCTGACATTTTCTTCTTCACCCAGAGTACTCCGAAGGTCAGGAACATGGCGATGACCACGGTCTGTTCAACATCTGCAAACAGGAAGTCTGAGATCGATTCCATATGGCATTGGTTCAGCCATCAAAATACGAGCCTTCCCGCTAATGGCAAAACCATCACCGGGATTTCATCGAACCCTGAGCGTAAGCCCTTCTGAATGCGCACGGAATTCAGGCGCATACATGCATTCCACCGTGGCGATGCCTGCGGAGAAACGGCCGTTGTGACTGACGAACATCGGATATTCGAACACGTGGGTGCCCTTCGGGATGAAATGAAAGAAGAAGTTCGAGGAAGCGTCCTTTGTGCTTTCGTAATAACCCAGTCCGCCCTTCCAGCGATATCCGCTGATCACGTTGACAGGTTCTGTCCCCGCAGCCCTCAGATCTTTCAGATGTACGTACTCCAGGTCCCGATCTATGCGCAGTTCGATACGAACCACGAGCTTGTCGCCCACTTTGAGATCATCCTCTTCAGCCAGTGGCTCCAATACCGGTCCGCGATCGGTATTGCGCTCAATGAAGAATCGCTTCTTCAATCCAAGCGGAGATGCTGACGCAGTGATCCTGTCCATATGCTCGAAATACTGCCAGTATACTGCGCCCCAGCCTGTACCCGCATTCTCCTTTCTATCCGTGCCGGTTACATTCACCCGGATCTCTCCCATGTCCGCCTTGATCTTTTCACCGTCGACCACGCCCTTGAGATAGCCGACACCGTTAGTTTCGGAGAGTTTGAATATGACGGGTTTATTTTTGCCCAGTTGAATCTCTGCTTTTCGGTCGGCCATCAGCCAGTCGGTGCCGGTCATCAGCAACGCGTGACATGCCTCTGCCGTTGCTCGGGTCGATCCCCAGCGATTGGTTTGCTTCTGCGACAATAGCCATTCCCGCATGCGGTCGATGTCTGCATCATTCGGATCGATTTCTGAAAAGGCCTGGATGATCATGGCCTGTGTTTCAACCGGTGCATCAGACCAGTATCCACGCAACCCATCGTAAGCCCAGTACATCCCGAGGGTACTGTCGCGCCTTGCGTATTCCTTCAGTGAACGAAGGATGGCCATGGCCGTTTTCTCGTCTCCGGTGCGATGCAGCATGAGGGCTGTCATGGCCTGCAGTTGCGGCTGACGGCGCGGCCACCATTTGGCTGCCTGTTTACGGAAGATGTCATATGCCCTGCGGGCGGAAGGTTCGATGGGGATTGCCGGAAATCCGCTGAGGGTGAACAGACATTGCACCTGAAGATCCCCGGCAATATCGCCGGAGAGATCAGACTTGTTGCGTTCGAGGTCCTTCAGGTCTTCCGCCAGTCTCTTCTGCAGGTAGCCGACACCGTTAGTAATGATGCCTTGAGTCCTGACTTCATATCCCTGAGGGATCGCATTTGCCGACTTGAGTCGTGCGAAGCCTGTGAGGATATACTGGGTCATATATCTGTCGTCCGGACCGCCATGGAACCAGGTGAAACCACCGTTGGATGTCTGAGCCGCCGCTACTTTTCCGAGAGAGAAGTCGAGGTCGCCGTTCAGTCGGGACGGATCGAACAGGTTACGGATCTCTTTTCGTTGCTTACCTTCTTGCCGGGCATCGAATACCCAGGGTGTTTCTTCCAGGAGTACATCCCTCAGTTCGGGATTCCTGTTCAGCGGCGTCAGCCGGTCCTTGCCGGAGTCACCAATGGTGTCGGTCATCATGCGTTCGTGCCATGTCTTGATGGCGGGGGAGGTGCTGACGATCCGGTGGGCCATGGCATTCGCATAGAACTTGTTGAAAGATTGCTCCGCGCAGTCGTAAGGATAAGATGTGAGATATGGAAGCGATTCCACAGCGTACCAGGATGGGTTGGTGGACCATTCCGCCGTCAGGCGGTGATGGGTCAGTGAAGCAGATGCGTCGGCCTCGGCCAGTTTGCCGAAGCGGAAGGTTTTCGATCCGATTCCTTTCATGCGCAGGGGCATGGATTCGGTCACGAGGATGCGATCAGTTAACACCGGGACGGTGCGTTCTTCCCCATCCGTATGATTTCCGGAACGGGCGGAGATCCGGAAGGTCACCGGTTTGGTGAAATTGCCAGGTACACGGAGTGTGAAAGGCACGGCGGTGGATTGCTTTGCCGCGGCTGTGAAATACTGGACGGGAAAAACATTGTGGAAATATCCGTCAACCGAAGTGCCCGTTTCTGCATCGATGATCTCAAGGGTCAGTTGCCCGGAGAGCTCGGCGTCGGTCAGGTTCGTGACCTTGGCGGGTAGGGAGAGCAGGTCTCCTTCCCGCAGGAATCGCGGCGTGTTGGCCTGGACCATCAGGTCTTTTTGTGTGATGACCGTCCGTGTGGCCGTTGCCATCGAGAGGTTCTGGGTATGCGCCAGCATCTGCCATTTCCAGCGGGTCAGGGCCTCGGGCATGGTGAAGCGGAACCGGATATTTCCGAGGCTGTCGGTCTTCAGATCGGGCAGGAAGAAGGCCGTTTCCCGGAAGTCTTTCCGGATCTGTACCGGGAACGATGTTCCTTTCTTCGCTGATGTTCCGTAACCGACGACCACCGTTTCGTTCAGCATCATCGTGGTGTCCGGAGCGGCACCATCCGCTGGAGGGACTGCCGCCATGGGTTGCATATCCGCCATGGCTCTTTGCATTTTCATCACCCTCCCGCCTTTGTTTTCAAACGCCATGAACCGGTCCTGTAAACGCAGCAGGCCGTCCGCCCAAATGAATCTTTCATATTTACCATTGAAAGAAGGAAGCGGTTTTCTTCGTGCTTCAAGCGTACGTGCGTCAGAGACCCGGAAATGATGTGAGTTCCATGGTTTTTTCAGATATCGATCAAATCGAGCCGGCCACACTTCAAAGAGTTCCGGTTTTCGCCATTCATGTCCCCGGAACTGGTCCAGCGATGCATCGTACATGGACATCAGCATCTCTGCCGCTACGGCCTCGCCTTTGCTGCCGCGCACCTTTACGGTCCATTCTTCTGCGCTGCCCGGCTGCGTGCGATCGCGCCAGGTCTCCGTCTGAATATCCAGTTCTTTATCACTCCAGGGCACGGAGATCAGTGATTCAAATGCATACATCCGATTTTGTCTCACGAATGCGTGAGTAATCGCAAAGCCGCCACGATCCGCATCCGTTACGGGAATGACAAAGGTGCTCGGCGCACGGCCCAGTTGAGGGAATTGGAAGGGGCCTCCGGGACCTTCCGGTACGTTCATGCGCTGCGGTGTCTGTCGCCCGCGTTCTTCCATCCCGTCTTCCATCCGTCCCTGATAGCCATCCAGCAATTGAATGAGATGGAGTCCGCTGTCGGAGGTTGACAGCGACAAATTGACACGATCTCCGGGTGCTGCCATGGACTGGCTGGTGTGCACGGTCAACCAGGATGGGCCTGTTCGTCCGGTCAGTTGATCCATGACCCGGATGTCGCGCTGTGTGGTAACGGGTATTCCCCGGTTATCCATGGCCGTTAGGATGATGCGGTACCATCCGGCCGGCATTCCCTTCAAGGGCAATTTGATTCTGGATGAACCGTCGAGCAGGGAGTCGGCAGTCTGAAAGACCGGAGTTCCCGTGGCCCAGGATGCGGGCTGAGCTTCGCGGTTGTATTCATCGAAAGGGAAATATCGAAGGTATTCAGCTTCAGACATCACAAAAGTATCGGGAGCCGCCCAGAAACGGGACCGGATCAGGCGCTCAGGGGATTGCAACGGTCGCAGTTCCAGGCGTCCTTTCACGGGACGCGGAATGCCTGAGAGATTGGCAGCCTTCAGGTCAATGACAAGGTCGTTGGCATTGTTGAGCACTTGTTCCGATCCGATGCCGATCTCGAGATTCAGACTGTGATATCCGACGGAAAGCGTCTGCTCGCCGGAGCGTGTCTCTCCGTTCAGGTCGGTCACGTCAGCGCTGATGCGATAGTCAAAGACCGGCAGCAGAGCAGCATCGATCGTCTTATCTGGTATGGCCGCAAAGTGGATGTCAAATTTGCCTTGATCATTGGTGGTCGCCGTGCCGTGGGCAATCTCCATCGATCTGCCTGGAGGGGTTCCCCATCCGTAGTATTCCCAAAGCCATGAGTATGGATATCGGGGCACACGTTCTACGCGGTAGCTGACCCGGGCGCCATTGATGGCGGCGCCGCTGTAGGTTGTGGCGATCCCCTTGGTACTAACGGTGTCGTACACCCTAAATTCAGCAGGGTTGCTTGTCCAGGTGACTTCAAACGTGGGTCTTTTGTATTCTTCGACCTGGACATTTATGCTGCCAAGATCCCGGTCGGATATCCTGAATGTGCCGGTCAGTCCGCGTTCCGGCAGTTTAAAGCTGCCGTGAAAGCTTCCATAGGCGCCGGTCTGCAACACCAAAGAATCGATCTCTTCGCCATTGGCGTTGGTGAGTGTCATCATGCGCTCCCATCCCGTGAGGATCTTCGGGCGGCGGGTGTCGGGGTCACGGCTGACCAGCAATCCCTTAAAATGAACTGTCTGCCCGGGGCGATAGATGCTGCGGTCGGTGAACAGGAACAATCGTCTGTACCGACGTTCATATTCTTCCCGGTCGCTGATCCATGGTCTTTCATCGGGCCATTCCGCGTTGTCACGGGCATCCGGAAAGACGCGCTCGCCCCTCCATATTACTTCCAGTTTCTGTCCTCCCCATGCATGCAGATCCGGAGGCGGCATCAGGAAATGACCGTTCAGGTCGGTTCGGGCGGAGTCTTTCAAACGAAACCAGCTTGTTCTTTCTCCGTATCCGTATTCAGAGGTCCAAATCCGAACTTTAGCATCGTGAAGCGGAGCACCGGTTTCCCGATCCAGGACGAAATAAGCATTGCCGCGGTTGATCCATGCGATGCGGGTCACATGAAAACCGGCGGCGGTCAGGGGTTTCAGCTCCGGGTTAAATCCCGGATCCGGTGATGCTAGGATCAGGTATCGCCCGGAGGGCAGTCCCCCGATGCGTATCTCCACGGCATGCGTACGCAGGTCATCAAATCTTGGCAGGACCTGAGACTGAGTTCGAAGGGGTGGCAGTGATCTGATGCGCTTCCAGTAATCATTCCCCGATAGCCTGGACAACACGCCCTCCAAGCTGTCTGAAAGCGCTATGATCTGATAGTGAATGGTCTGCAGATTCCGATAGGAGACCCGGCATCGAAAATCCTGACCGGGGATGTTCATCAGTTCCACCTGCACATTGAGGTCTTGTTTATGCAAGGTTTCGAGGAGGACGGCGGCATTCATGGCGCCCTCTGATCCGGGGAAGCGGGCGATGATGCGCTTGCATTCCGTTGCGATAGTTCGCAGTGCCTGCCGATCAGTCATGCCCGCTTGCTGTGCACCCCCGGCCACGCGATGGTCCATGGAGGTTTTTAGAAAGTATGCCTGGGCGCTGGCAGGATTTGATGCGTATTGGTCGGCGAGTTGCTGTAAAGCACTGGTGTATTGCTGATCCCGTTCCGGATCCACGGACCGGTCGTGTACGAAGGCCAGTCGTCGGAGATCCAGATCTATCAGGGCTTCCGGGGATCTGTCAGTCAGATGCCAGCCCATCGCCTCCTGGAACAGGCTGATGGCGCGGGCTTCCAGCGAGAGGCTGTCATTTGTTTCGAATCGATATTTGATGAATTCCGAAGCTGGTGCAAAACTGGCGGGGTCATTGAGTTCAAATCCTCCGGCAAATTTTGCCATATCCCGTTCATCGCGGGTGAAATAATCAAGGGCGGCGTGGACGACCAGGTCATAAAGGGTGGGTCTGCGTTTTTTCAGATCTCCGGGGGTGAGTGCTGCGGCGAGATGAGCGGTGGATGCGTCCTTCAGCTGCTCCCTCTCTGCGATGGCGGCCAGGTGATCGTTGGAGATTTGTCGATGCAGGTCGGTCATCGACCAGGTTCTGATATCATCTGTCCGTTTAGTGGTTTCTGATCTTCCATACAGAAGCCATCGTTGTGTGGACAGGTATTCTGACAGGGCTGTTGCACGCATACTGTGCAGCAATCCCTTTCGGATCCCTGCCGCGTCGTGCAGAAAGGCCGTGAGGGAATCCACATATTCAAGGGTGGCATCCTCTCTGTTTTTCTGGATGTAACTCCCGTAACGGAAGATGGCTTTGAGTTCCTGTGCCAGGTTTCCATCCAGTCTTGCCCTTTGAAGTATCCGTGATACCTGTGTAGCGGCGGAAGCAGGCAGGTTGGCTCCATCCAACCGGTCCACCTCTTTCCAGGCCTGATCATAGAAGCGGGCGGAGCGCTGGGCTTGCACTGGATTCAGCAGGAAGACGATGCAGGTGAGGGCGAAGATTCGTTTCATGCAGATACTTTATCGGGATGAGCGTGAGGCAGGATATCGAATGATCAGATGGATCTTTGTATCCCTCTGAACGCTTGCAGGCTAAGATGTCGAACCCCATGGTTTTGCACAACATAAAAAAGCGGATTAACAAATGATTGTCAATCCGCTCAGTGCTATAATAAGCGCATATGTTCAGGATTTCATGGCAGCGGCCATGGTCTTACCGATGTCGGCAGGACTGTCCACCACGAGGATGCCGCATTCGCGCATGATCCTCATCTTTGCTTCGGCCGTATCTTCGGATCCGCCGATGATGGCACCGGCATGGCCCATGCGACGGCCGGGAGGGGCGGTTTGGCCGGCGATGAAGCCGACGACGGGTTTGGTAGCATTTTCTTTGATCCACCGGGCGGCTTCTGCTTCCATGCCTCCGCCGATCTCGCCGATCATGACGATGCCTTCGGTGGCGGGATCGTTCATGAAGAGTTCGACCGCTTCGCGTGTGGTGGTGCCGATGATCGGGTCACCTCCGATGCCGATAGCCGTAGTGATGCCCATGCCTGCTTTTACGATCTGGTCTGCGGCTTCGTAGGTGAGTGTGCCGGACTTGGATACGATGCCGATATTGCCCTGCTTGAAGATGAAGCCGGGCATAATGCCAACCTTACATTCACCCGCAGTAATGACGCCCGGGCAGTTGGGGCCGATCAGGCGGGTGTTACGGCCCTGCAAGTAGTTCTTGGCCTTTACCATATCCTGCACAGGAATACCCTCGGTGATGCAAACGACCAGCGCAATACCTGCTTCTGCAGCTTCGCAGATGGCATCACCTGCAAATGCGGGGGGGACGAAGATGATGCTCACATCCGCACCGGTGGCTTTCACCGCATCGGCGACCGTATTGAATACAGGGCGATCGAGGTGCGTGCTTCCGCCCTTGCCTGGGGTTACACCGCCGACAACGCTGGTGCCGTATTCGATCATCTGTGAGGCATGGAACGTGCCCTCCGTACCCGTGAAGCCCTGGACGAGGACTTTCGACGCTTTATTGACAAGTACCGACATCTTTGGTGGATTTGTTTTCGAGGCGTAAAGGTAGTGAAAACAAGGGACATCCGCGGCTGTCTTGTCGATTCTCCCAGAGTGGAAACAAGTTGTCTTATTATGCCCGAATGGCTAAAAGGAGCCGCAAAAGAGCGGCTCCGTCGGGTGGGATAGGTTAGCAACGGCAGTTAGTCATGGTTTAGGTAGCCGTTGTCTGTTTAGGACGATCAACAATTAAAATTACGGCAGACATTGGTATCCACTGTTACACATTTGTGTTTAAACATTACACATTTTTGATATAAAACGTTAATCAGCCATCTTTATCCCCTTTCATCCATTATGTATTTTAAGAATATGAGCACAGGGTATAACATTATGTCAAATCTGTTACATATTATCAAGTTTGGTTGTGCTACATTACAGATTATAGATCAGTCGACCACCCTCAGCACCAATTTATAG
>CAJBZC010000101.1 GCA_903959965.1 uncultured bacterium | reverse complement strand
GCGTATTGCAGGAATTCGTCGCGCGAAAGACTGGCTTTCTGGATCCCCCGTTCGCGGAGCATCTGCACCACTTTCGCCTCGGTGGCAATGGAGGCATGGTCGGTACCCGGTACCCAGCAGGCATTATAGCCACGCATCCGCGCGCGGCGCACGAGGATGTCCTGGATCGTATTGTTTAGGCAGTGCCCCATGTGGAGGATGCCGGTGACGTTGGGCGGCGGGATGACAACGGTGAAGGGTTCGCGGTCGTCGGGTGTGCTGTGAAAATAGCCGGCGGCATTCCAGTGGGGATACCACTTTTCTGCGGCGCTCTTGAAATCGAAAGTCTTACTCAGTTCCATGCGGGATCCATCAGTTTGGGATGCAAAGGTAAGCAATCCCGAGCGAGGGGGGATGGCTCTCCACCCTTCAATCCCGCTGAAAAAATCTAACTTTCCGTCAAATTCTGCGAGATGACGAAGGGCCATCTGATGAAGTTCATATCGGGATGGGTGCTGATGTTCGCCTGCCTGTTAGGTGCCGGGGCACAGGACCTGCAGCAGGACAGCACTGCGCGTGGAAATGCAGGGGATACGGTGCGCAGATCGACGCGTGTCTCCGGCGGATCGCGCAGCGGCATCGTCTATTCTGACACGACGGTGGGGGGACTGATGCTGCGGCTGGAGAATCTCACGCAGATGCTGAATAAAGACCTGGGCGTGCTGAAGAGAGGCTTTGATACGGTCGAGATCAACCGGACATTGCCCGAACTCGAAGAGATGCTGGCGGAACTGGAACGCGGCATGGAGAAATCTGTACGGCGTGCCAATCTGCGGAACCTCCATTCGGAAAAGGTTACGCTTCAGCAGGTCGAAAAGCAACTGAAGGGATTCCAGGATCGGTTGCAAGTTTACAGTCGCTCGCTGATCGATATGGACACCGAACTCAAGGAAGCTGTGAAGGATCCTGGGTTGAAGGTCATCCCGGCCGATGCGGAGCTTCGCCGGAGATATTACGAACAGCTCAATCCATTGATGGAGCGGTATCAGACAGCCGATAAGATGCTGGACAAGCAGATGCGTTCGATCGGATTGCTGCACAACCACGTTTCGGCGGTGTATTTCAACTGTTCCGATATGCTGGAGGGCGTCGATTACCGGCTGAAAGACTTGCAGGCGCGCTTCATCAAGCGGGACGCGCCCTACCTCTGGCAGGAGGAGGCGGACGTGGTGCGTCCGGGGCTCTATGATGCCTGGCGCGACGGCATCCAGCATGCGGCAGATCAGATCAGTTTCTTTTTCTCACGCAACCTGACCCGGCTGTTGACCATCCTCTTCATTGCGATGCTGCTCTATGGGTGGATCCTGTACAACATGTGGCAATTGAAGCGAGATGGTGACATGCAGGCGAGATCATCTTTACATTTTCTGGTGCGGTCTGCGGGATTATCCGTGATGCTGGCCTTCTTCACCCTGCTGCCTTTTTTGATGCAGAACCCGCCGATGGGCTTTGTGATCTGCAGCTGGGCGCTGATGATGATCTTCGCAACGCTGGTCCGCTGGAGCGACTGGTCGAGGCGGTTCCGCAGGGCCTGGACGGGCACGATGGTGTTGTTCCTCATCCTGGCCATTGATGGCTTGCTACAGGACGACAGCCGGGGTGAGCGTTTCATCCTGCTCGGTTTAAATTTATTTGCATTATGGCTGGGCGTTTTCCTCTATCGTGAGGTTAAGAAAGAGCCCACGCGTTATCACACCCTGATGGATGAATCCATCCTCGTATTCATGGCCATGAACCTGTTGGCGATCTTCATGAATACGGGCGGGCGTTTGCAGATGGCACGTACGTTTTCATCATCTTCCGTTCTCAGTATCACACTGCTGCTGGCCCTGCAGATCATCAAGGATATTTTCATGGAATCCTTGTACCTGCAACTTGAAGCCCGGCGTCATTCGCGGATCTCTGCGGTGATCGGGTTCGATCGTTTTCGGTCGGGACTTGAGCGCATCCTCCGGATGGTGACGCTTGTGCTGTGGGTGCTGGCTTTTGCCTGGAGTCTGAACCTGCTGGATGTGGTGATGGAATGGGTGCGCGATTTTCTGTCCACACAGCGTTCGCTGGGAGAGTTTACCTTTACTTACGGGAGCATTCTTGTATTTATT
Organism: uncultured bacterium; assembly: GCA_903959965.1. GTDB lineage: Bacteria > Bacteroidota > Bacteroidia > Chitinophagales > Chitinophagaceae > Pollutibacter. The sequence continues at coordinate 849 of CAJBZC010000101.1, read as the reverse complement.
GTCGTGCTGTGGTTTTCGTTCACGATCGCCGGACTCGTGAATTACTTCTTTCGGGTCGGTGAGGCAGAGGCAGGAGTCGGTCGGCGCGCGCGTTCCGGCTCGGGTGTGTTGTTGCTTCGGTTAGGCATTATCGTTATAGGCTTCATGCTGGCCATTGCTGCGGCGGGCATTCCGACGGATCGGTTGACGATCATCCTCGGTTCGCTGGGTGTGGGCATCGGTTTCGGTCTGCAAAATGTGGTGAGCAATCTGATGTCGGGCATCATGCTTGCCTTCGAGAAGCCCATGCAGATCGGGGATGTGATCGAGATCGGCACGCGGATCGGCACGGTCCGTGAGATCGGTATTCGCAGCAGCAAGATCGCTACCTATGATGGTGCGGTGATCATCGTACCGAATGGTGAATTCATCACACAGCAGCTGATCAACTGGACGCATGATAACAATAATTCGCGACGGGTGGAGCTGCTGGTCGGCGTCAGTTATGGCAGCGATCTGGAGCAGGTGCGCACCGTCATCAATGAGGTCATCGCTGCCGAGCCGGATGTGGCGTCGGATCCTGAGCCGCTGATCCTGGTGCATGAGTTTGCCGCGAGTGCGGTGACCTTCCGTGTACTGGTGTGGACGAACGATTTCGACCGTGCTTCACTCATGAAGAGTCTGCTCCTACAGCATATTCATGAGGCATTTGCCCAGAGTGGCATTGAGATCCCGCTTCCGCAGACGGATCTGCGCATTCGATCGCTGATGCCGCTTCGGAAAACAGGTCTGATACCGCCTGATGCCCGGCCGGATGATGCGGGGGATGCGTGATGGTTTCCGTTAAATTTGAAATGATCGGATGATCAT
>CAJBZC010000100.1 GCA_903959965.1 uncultured bacterium | reverse complement strand
TCGTCGGGATGACTGGATTCGAACCAGCGGCCTCTTCGTCCCGAACGAAGCGCGCTACCGGGCTGCGCTACATCCCGAATCCGGTTCGCAAATTTAATGTTTTAGAGATTAATCTGCAAATCGATTCCCAATCCGGGTTTATCCGACAGATGAATCATCCCGAAATCATAAGTAAGACCATTCGCAGTATCTTCTGCAAGCAGTAAAGGTCCGTCGGCATCCAGGTAAGTCGCCAGAGGCGACAGATGCACAAGGGCGGCTGTTCCTATGGTGCTCTCATTCATACAGCCGAGCATCGTGGATAACCCCAGTGATCGGGCATGCTTAAGCATGCGGCGGGCGGGAGTGATACCACCACATTTCGTCAGTTTGATATTGATGCCGTGAAACAAACCGCTACATTTTTTCACATCATCTTCTGTTACACAACTTTCATCTGCCAGCAAAGGAAGAGATGACATCAACCGGAGTTGTGCCATCCCATCAAGATCATCCTTAGCCAATGGCTGTTCAATGAATTCTACACCGGCTTCCCGATAGGCTGAAATATTTGCCAAGGCTTCATCCAATGTCCAGCCCGCATTCGCGTCCACACGAATCGGAGCCTGAGTGACATTTCTGATCGCTCTCAACCGGTCAAGATCACCGGTCCCCCCCGCCTTGATCTTATAAACGGGCCATGGAAGATCCATAACTTTCTCGGCCATTCGTGCCGGGGTGTCCAGTCCTATGGTGTAATCCGTCAATGGTGCGTTAGCCATTTCAAGCCCCCACAAACGATACAGGGGCAGCCCCCTGAGTTTACCTATTAAATCCCAACCGGCCATATCCAGGGCACATACCAGGAAGGAGTTGTCCGGGAAGAGATGATGCAGAAAGTGCCAAAATCGCTCGGGATCAGTTAGGGCGAAGCGTTCAACCATCACCCGCTTGCGTTCCAGATCCTCGATCATTTTTGTTACGGGAATATGATAATATGAAATAGCCGGTGCCTCTCCCACCCCAGTCACACCATTCCATTCCAGTTCTACAACAAAGGTGGGTTGGTGGGTCTTCGTTCCTTTAGAAATCGTGAACGGATGCTTGAAGGGCAGGTCTACTGCCGCATATCTGATCTTCATTCGCTCAATGTTTGCGGGCACTGTCCATTAACATATCTGACAAGCCTTCGTTAAATGCATAAGATGTCATCAATTCTTCAAGGTAGAGCGGCATTCGGTATCTCCAATAATGCCTTGGGTTTGATGGCTCGTTAATCCGCTCACCCCCTGCATCCTGCTGCCGTAGCTCTCCGCTCATGGCCAACAGATCCTGAATCTGAAACACAGCCCACATGGCTGGAGCATTCAAATGTTGTCTTATGATGTTGCGTACAATCCAGGGCTCACAGTCGGATGGTGGATGGGCGTACTGTCCTAACTCATGTACAAAGAAACGCTGATTTCGCTCAGGATCTTCAGTCCACCAGCCTCTGATCGTACTCATATCATGGGATGAAGGGGTAACGACCGAGAGATAAGGCGCCTGAACGGGTCGAAAGAACTCCTGTCCGGGCTTCTTGGGCATCCGCTGCACCTCCATACTTAATATACCCAATTGATTCATCACATCCGGAACACACGCAGGCACCAGTCCCAGATCCTCACCACAGATCAGCATGTCCGTACATTTCTTTAAAGCTGGAAGTTTGTGGAGAGCTGCTCTTTTCCAGGCCATATCCTGCCTTTGGAAGAAATAATCCACATATAAATTATGAAACACCCCCTTCTCTAATTCCGAAAGATGCCGGTAAGAAAGCGTTTCATGCATGTTGAATCTGAAATGAAAGGCTGTATCCATGGAGGCAGGCTCTTTGAACATCAGCACATTCGAAATCAGATCAAACAGCCCCTGTCGGATCCTTTGTGATGGTGGATCATCTCCGCCGACCAAAGCCTCCGCCTTTCGCTGGGTGTTTGTTTCGTCAGACAACCGATATCGTCCGCCGGATACGGGAATCAGATAAGGCTCAAAAAGCGGGACATCCTGACCGAACATTTCCCAAAGTACATTGTCGGTGATATAAGGCTCACAATACCTCGCCGCGTCGAAACCGATCCCCCTATCTGTAAATTCATGAGGGCGAACGGGAATCGCAGGAACGAACCGGCCCATAATGCCTTCCACTGCGTCCATCGGGATGGACCAGATCCTGAAAAAACCCAGAACCCACGCCAACTCGT
>CAJBZC010000099.1 GCA_903959965.1 uncultured bacterium | reverse complement strand
TTTCCTGTACTATCGAATGGCCATCAGCATTTTCTTCCATCGTGATCGATAAGACAGGGTGATGGCCGGTTCGGAAATCCGTTCCCATGAAAAGCTCGGATTGGATTGAATGCCTGTTGATCCTTTCAGACATGATACATCAATGATTTGAAGGCTTAAATCCGTATTTTGAGGATGATCTATGTATATAATTTAACCACCCGGACATGAAAGTTAGGCATCTCTCGGCAGTCGTCCTCACCATCACAATCCTGCTACAAATATTTACGACCAGCCGGTTATCCGCGCAGCCAGCCGCTGCCGAAACGGCCATTGAAGCGCTGATGAAAGAAACACCTGTGGCCGGACTGTCCGTCGCCGTCGTCCGCAAGGGAAAGGTCATCTACACCGGGGCCTTCGGCTACCGAAACCTTGACACCCGTGAACCCCTGCGCACGGATCATATCTTCCGGATCGCCTCGATATCGAAATCCTTCACAGCCACCTCGCTCATGCAGCAGGTTGAAGCCGGCCGGGTATCACTACAGGATGACGTATCCAGCCTGGCAGGCTTTCCGGTGAGGAATCCACTGTACCCCGACCGGGTCATCACCCTGGACATGCTGCTCTCGCACCGGTCGTCCATCAACGACAGCCAGGGATATTTCAGTCTGGACGCGATCGACCCGTCAAAAAATTCCAACTGGAAGGATGGATACAACAAATATGCGCCGGGAGAAGGCTATCTGTATTGCAACCTGAACTATAATCTCGCCGGCGCCATCCTGGAACGATTGTCGGGTGAGCGGTTCGACCTGTATGTAAAACGGCACATCCTCCAACCGCTCGGGCTTTACGGTGGCTATTGCGTGGATTCGCTGGATGCCGGACGCTTCGCCCAGATTTACGAATACCGCACTGACTCCGGCCGCTTCATCCCGTCGCCGGCAGCCTACAACCCACGCAGTGCCGAGATCGCCGCCTACGAACAGGGCCGCAGTACGCCCTTGTTTTCACCGACGGGCGGCATGAAGATATCTGCAGGTGACCTTGCCCGTTATATGGTCATGCACAGCCGCATGGGCAAGTATCGCGGTGGCAGGATCATGAGAAAAAATAGTGCGGAAGAAATCCATCGGGTACGATCTGAGAAAGAAGGTTACGGACTGGCGATAGAAACATCGAAGAAAATCCTTCCCGGTATCGAACTGCGCGGTCACACAGGATCTGCCTACGGCCTGTATTCCGCGATGTTCTGGCAGCCTAAGGAGGGATATGGCTTCGTCGTGATCAGCAACGGTTGCCATCCCGGCTACAGCGATGGGATGAATACCGTGATTCGGCGCACCATCGGAATTCTTTACGAATCCATTATTCAGAAATTTTAACAGATTGAATGATGTATTTCATAGGTAATTGGTGTTAGTTTGCGCGCGAAAATTACTCATAGCCATGTTAAAAAAACATCTGTTATTACCCATCGCCCTCATCGCCGGCGGACTGTCCATCTCCGAATCCCATGCACAGGAGAAGAAAGAAAAAAAGGAGATCATCATCCGTGGAGATGAGAAAGGCGAAAAGACCATCATTCTTGTAGAAGGTGACAAGGTGACTGTCAACGGTAAGGAAGTCACCGGCGGCGATAAGGAGGCCATCATCATGAAACGCTCGGCGCCAAATGCCCAGGTGTTCATGTTCAAATCCGACTCGCTGATGAATACCGGTGACCTGCTCAAAGGCTTGGAATTACAGGGTCAGATACCGGAAATCCTGATGTTCAGATCAGAAGATGATCGTGAGACAGAGACCACTGAAAGTCGCACCCAGCTGGGTGTTTTGACACAGCCAGGAGACAAAGGTGTCGAAGTGGTCGATGTTACCGAACCCAGTGGTGCAGCGAAAGCAGGCATTCAAAAAGGTGATATCATCGTCTCTGTGGATGACAAAAAAATCGATAAACCCGAATCCCTGTCTGAATACATCCGCAGCAAAAAGGCCGGGGATGTCGTGAACATCGAACTGCTCCGAGCTGGCAAAACGGAAAAGATCAAAGCCACCCTCGGAGAAATGCGCACCATTTCACGTTTCCGCACCCTGACGATGCCCGAAGAACGTGGTCGGAACATCAAGATCGAACGGATGATCGAACAGCCGATGCGCGAAGTGAAGGTGGAAGTCCGCACACAGCGCCCTTCACTCGGCCTTCAGGTCGAAGAACAAGCCACCGGCAAGGGATTGAAGGTACTGGAAGTGAAACCAGATGCGCCGGCCGCCAAATCGGGTCTCAAGACCGGCGACATCCTGGATCAGATCGACGGAAAAGACATCAACAACGTAGATGATATGCGCAGTGCCCTGGAAAAGGGAGCCGCTGATTACCGCATGAATATTCGCCGGAACGGGAAGCCTATGGAATTGAAAGTCAGCATTCCCAAGCCATTGCGTAAAGAAAACTTTTAATAT
>CAJBZC010000098.1 GCA_903959965.1 uncultured bacterium | reverse complement strand
GATGCGAGCATTCATCCGTCCTCAGGTATCAAAGCCAGGGGCAAATTCACCGGACTAACGGAGACGGGTACCCGAAATAACGGAGGACTGTCCACCGGTCTTGATCATCTGAAAGAATTCGGGGTCACACATGTGCATCTGCTTCCTTCTTATGATTACTCCAGTGTCGATGAGTCAAGGCTTGATACCCCTCAATACAACTGGGGATATGACCCATTGAATTACAATGCGCCTGAAGGATCCTACTCAAGCGATCCTTCCGATGGTCTCACCCGTGTTAAAGAGTTTAAGCAGCTCGTCAAGGCCTTTCACGACCATGGTCTTCGGGTAGTCATGGACGTAGTCTACAACCATACGATGTTCTCGGAAACATCCTGGTTCGAGCAACTGGTGCCAGGGTACTATTATCGGAAGAAGCCGGACGGCAGTTTTTCGGATGCCAGCGCCTGTGGAAACGAGACGGCGAGTGAGCGGCCGATGATGCAGCGATTCATGATCGCATCGCTCAAACACTGGGTACAGGAATACCATGTGGACGGATTCCGCTTCGATCTTATGGGGATCCATGACATCGAAACCATGAACCTGATTTCTCGTGAACTGCATGCCATTAAGCCTGATATCCTGTTGTATGGGGAAGGATGGACGGCAGGAAGTTCGCCGCTGCCCGACAGCCTGCGTGCCCTTAAGCGGAATGTGGCACAGCTGGACAGGATCGCCGTATTCAGCGACGATATCCGAGATGGCATCAAAGGGAGCGTTTTCGTGCACGAAGAAAAGGGTTTTGCCTCAGGCCGTCCCGGAATGGAGCAGTCCATCAGATTTGGAATTACTGCCGCCACGGCACATCCGCAGGTTGACTTCTCCAGGGTCAACTATTCAAAGTCTCCCTATGCCGCATCGCCGGAACAGGTGATCAGTTACAGTGAATGCCACGATAACCACATCCTGCGTGATAAACTGGAGATATCTGCACCTTCCGCCTCTGCTCAACAGCGTAACGATATGCAGCGACTGGCCAATGCCATTGTGCTGACATCACAGGGTATTCCGTTTCTGCATGCGGGCTCGGAATTCCTCCGAACAAAGAAGGGTATCGAGAATTCTTTCAATGCGGGTGACAGCATCAATGCCATCGACTGGGATCTGAAGACCAGGAATCGGGAAACATATCAATTCATCCGTGCACTTGTCCGGATGCGCGCGGAACATCCCGCCTTCAGGATGCGCACTGCGGCAGACATCGCATCACACCTAAGATTTCAAGAAGATACAACCAAGGGATTGATCGTTTATCAGCTGAATGGGGAATCCGTCGGAGACTCATGGAAGAAGATCATGGTCGTTTTCAATGGCTCAACTACTTCAAAGGTGATCAACCTTCCGAAGGTTGGTGCATGGCATACACATGTCTGGAATAACCGGATTTCTGAAGGGAGTATTCGGTCGAACACCATCACTATCAATCCTTATTCAGCATCGATACTGTATCACAAATGATTGGTTTGAAGGCTTTTTGGAGATCTGATCGATTTATCGTAAATTTGTAAATCCAAAGGTTATACGCTCCACTGATTTTGTCCCCTTCTCCGTTCAACTTCCTGTGCAGATGTAACGTAAGGCCGGTAACGTGCCCATGAACTTATGTGGCAGCCTTACCGATTAATCATCTAAATCTACATTGTGTTATTTAAGGAATTACCGCTCATTGAGCCAATTCTTCGTGCCCTTGAGGACGAAGGTTATGAAACCCCTACGCCCATTCAACGCCAGGCTATTCCGGTGCTACTTCAGCAGCGCGATCTGCTTGGATGCGCCCAGACAGGCACCGGCAAGACTGCTGCTTTTACCGTCCCGATCCTGCAATTGATGGATGCTAATCCACCTGCAGGGCACGGTCAGCGGCCGATCAGGACATTGATTCTGACGCCTACCCGTGAGCTGGCCATCCAGATAGGTGAAAGCATCAGGGCTTACGGAAAATATCTCAAACTCCGCAGCCTTGTTATTTTTGGTGGAGTTTCCCAGGTGCCCCAGGTACAAGCATTGCACCAGGGTGTAGACATCCTGGTGGCTACCCCAGGCCGACTGCTTGACCTCATGCAACAGGGACATATCACCCTGCGTGATATCCGTTTCTTTGTGCTGGATGAGGCGGATCGCATGTTGGATATGGGATTCGTACATGACGTCAAACGGATCATTGCCCATTTGCCGCAGCGTCGTCAGACACTGTTCTTTTCCGCCACCATGCCATCCGAGATCCAGTCACTCGCGGATGTATTACTGAAAGATCCTGTACGCGTGGAAGTGACGCCCGTTTCCTCCACAGCAGAAACCGTCGGACAGTCGCTGTACTTCGTCGAGAAAAAATTCAAAACCCCGTTGCTGGTCCATATCCTGGCAGACAGCAACATCAAATCCCTGCTGGTCTTCTCCAGAACCAAGCATGGGGCGAATAAGATTGTAAAGGATATCCTGAAGGCGGGGATTTCCGCTGAAGCCATTCACGGGAACAAATCTCAGAATGCACGCCAGCTGGCCCTGCAGAACTTCAAGAATCGGAAAACCCGTGTGCTGGTGGCTACAGATATTGCAGCCCGGGGAATCGATATCGAAGAACTCGGACACGTTGCCAATTTCGATCTTCCAAATGTGCCTGAAACCTATGTGCACCGGATTGGTCGCACAGGCAGGGCGGGCGCCAGTGGACTAGCCTTATCCTTCTGTGATTCAGAAGAGAGAGAGTTTCTCCGGGATATTCAAAAACTGATCGGGAAGAAGATTCCGGTGATAGAAGCACATCCCTATGCAGGGATGGCCGCGCCGAAAGAATCGGAATCTAACGAGCCGGCAGCTCGTCCGGAGAGGCGTCAGCATTCCGAGCAGCGGAGGCCTCAGTCTCAACAACATACGCAGGCTCGGAGACAAGACCGCCCTGCTGTACAAGTAAGACCCGAGCGCAAACACGCTGAAGTTCTGCCCCGGACGTCCGGGACATCTGTCAATGCAGCTCGCCCGACACAACCGTCACGCAGACCTGAACAGAAGCCTCAACAGCCCGGCCGGACACCACAACAGCAGGGGAGACCCATTAGAACTGATCGCCCCAGGCTGGAAAGGAACCCGGAACAAAATGCAGGCAAACCTGCTGCTCCTGCTGCAGAGCCAAAACCTTCCATGATCCAGATTCCGAAAAGCTGGACAGATTCCGATATGGAAAGATGGTAATCCGAGCCGATAGGCTCATGGTTTAAGCGAACGGTCGATGGCTCTTCCAAACAGGTAACCCATCGACAAACCCGCCAAACCGCCTGCCAGGCACCATGCCCATTGCTGTCCGCCGGTGAACCATCCGAATGAAAGTCCGAAAATGAGTCCGATGATGCCCATGAAAATGGCAGCTGTCGGACTCTTTTTTTTGTGAGCTGATCCCTGATTGATGGAATGATGTGCAGCCTGTCTGGAATGCTTTCGGGTAGACATATGCAACTGCCGCCGGTTTATGTAGGCGACATCTCAATGAATTTCCGAATTATCTCTGCATAAAAAGACCGACCTACCTTGAATTATTCCCGGAACTTACCAAAACATAACACTAAATGATACATTGATTTACAGCCATTGAAGACGGGCTTGTCTGTAAACAGAACAGGCGATCCTCCGGGGGATCGCCTGTATATCTGTTAGCCTTGTAAGCTATATAACTTCTCAATAGCGTCTGCGGTCATTTCCAAAACCACCGCCACCACCACGATATCCACCTCCGCCACCTGAGCCGCCGCGGTTGAAACCTCCACCTGAACCGCCACCGCGGTTGAATCCGCCGCCGCCACCGCTTCCGCGATCTTCCGCCTGCTTGACGACCAACGGTTTCTTTCCCAGGGAAATCTCATTGAGGTGTTCAATGGCATCACGGCCGTCTGAATCCTCAACCATCTCCACAAATCCGAATCCTTTGCTCTTGCCTGTTTCACGATCCATCACCACTTTGGCGGATTTAACAGGACCGAATTTTTCGAAAATCTCGTTCAGTTCGGCATCATCCAAATCATAAGGGAGACCGGCAACAAAGAGCGTCATGACAATTTTTTTGTAAAGATAGAGACTTATTTGTTAAACGGGAATGATAACAATCATTGCCGGGGAAAAT
>CAJBZC010000097.1 GCA_903959965.1 uncultured bacterium | reverse complement strand
GGTTCGCAGAAGGCACGGAACAGGATATCGATCGCTTCATCGGAGCCATTGCCGAGGAAGATATGCGCCGGGGCGATGCCCTTGATATGCGATAGTTTCTCTTTCAGCGCCTGCTGGTGCGGATCAGGGTAACGGTTGTACCATTTAAGCAGCGGGGAGCCGAGACTGTTCTCATTGGCATCCAGGAACACCTTCGCCTCCCCCGTGAATTCATCGCGGGCGGAGGAATATGGAACCAGGTCCTTAATGTTACGGCGAATGATGCTGTGAATATCGAACATGACAAATGATTGCAGATTGATACTTATTTCCCCTGTTCCCGAAGGGCTTCCAGACGCACTTCAACAGCCCGGGCATGCGCTTCCAGTCCTTCGGCGCGGGCCATGGCAGTGACCACCGGTCCGACATTCCGAAGTCCCTCTTCTGTGATGCGCTGGAAGGTGACCTTTTTCACGAAACTGTCCAGGCTCACGCCGCTGTAAGCGCGGGCATGTCCGTTTGTCGGCAAGGTGTGGTTGGTGCCGCTGGCATAGTCGCCGGCACTCTCCGGTGTGAGATGTCCCAGAAAAACCGATCCGGCAGTGGTGACGGCATCCGCCCATCTTTCTGCGTGTTCACAGGCGATGATCAGATGTTCCGGAGCATAGGCATTGACCATCTCCATCCCTGTCTCCAGCGAATTGACCAACACGGCCTTGCTGTTGGTCAGCGCCTGCAGGGCAAAGTCACGACGACCAAGCCTGGCCACCTGTTGCTCCACCGCCAGCAAAGTGCGTTCGATCAACGACAGATCATCACTGATCAGCAACACCTGTGAATCAGATCCGTGTTCAGCCTGAGATAGCAGATCTGCCGCCACAAAGGCAGGGTCAGCCGTTGCATCAGCGAGTACACAAACTTCACTCGGACCGGCAGGCATATCGATCGCCACGCCCTCCGACTGGGCGAGGCGCTTGGCAGCGGTGACATATTGATTGCCCGGCCCGAAGATCTTATCAACCGCAGGGATCGTGTCTGTCCCGTAGGTCATGGCTGCAATGGCCTGTACGCCGCCGGCTTTGAAGATGCGATGCACCCCCGCCAGTTTCGCAGTAAATAAGATGGCCGGATGCAGGGATCCCGACGCATCGGGCGGCGAGCATAGGATCACTTCCGGACAGCCGGCAATTCGTGCGGGAATACCGAGCATGAGGATGGTGGAGAACAACGGGGCCGTTCCTCCTGGAATGTAAAGACCAACCTTCCCGATCGGCAGCGAACGACGCCAGCAAGTGACACCTGGCATGGTCTCGACCTCCGGCTCCTGATGTGCCTGGGTTTCGTGAAACTTCCGGATATTATCCGCCGCCTGACGGATGGCCGATTTCAGATCTTCGTCCAGCATCTTTTCTGCCGTCCGGATCTCTTTCGTTGTCACCTCCGATCGCCTCAATGACACGCCATCGAAATCTCGCGTGTACTTTCTCAGGGCCTTGTCACCCCTTCGGCGCACAGCGTCCATGATCTTTGCCACCGTACGATCCAGTCCCTTCTTTTCCAGGGCCGGCCGGGCGATGATCGATGGCCAATCTTTAATATGAGGCCGTTGTATGATCTGCATGATGAATGCCGGATGATTTATATTTATATTTATTTACTTGCACATCCGATCAGATGATGAGAAGACCTCATCACATGACCATCTTCTCGATCGGGATCACCAGGATGCCTTCTGCACCGGCCGCTTTCAGTCTTTCGATCCGATCCCAGAACTCATCTTCGCTCAGCACGCTGTGTACGCTGGACCAGCCACTTTCGGCCAGCGGAAGCACGGTGGGACTACGCATACCGGGCAACAACGCGATGATCTCCTGCAGGCGATCGTTGGGTGCGTTCATCAACACATATTTATTTCGCTTCGCCTTTTTGACCGCCTGTATGCGGAACAACAGGCGTTCCAGCAGTTGCAGTTGCTCCGGTTGCAGACGCTCGTTGCGCACAAGCACGGCCTGCGATTGCAGGATCGTCTCGACTTCTTTCAGACCGTTCATGAACAAGGTGCCGCCGCTGCTGACGAGATCGGCCACCACGTCAGCCAGTCCGATGCCCGGCGCGATCTCTACGGAACCGCTGATCTCGTGAATCTCTGCCCGGATGCCGTTATGCTCGAGATACTGACCAACCAGCACGGGATAACTGGTGGCAATACGGCGCCCTGCCAGGGAAGCTGCCCCCTGCCATTCTTCGGACCGGGGTATGGCGACAGAGAGCCGGCATTTGCCAAAGCCCAGCTTTTCCACGACCACGACAGTTTTTTCCTTTTCGATCAGCACGTTTTCGCCGACGATGCCGATGTCGGCCACGCCGTCTTCCACGTACTGCGGGATATCATCATCCCGCAGGAAAAACACTTCGATCGGAAAATTGTCGGACTCTGTGCGCAGACGATCCTTCACGTTGCGCAGTTCTATCCCGCATTCCCTGAGGAGGGTGACGGAATCCTCGTACAATCTGCCTGATTTCTGGATGGCTATCCTCAGTTTTGACATCTGACTGGTTTTGCTCCGGGGAGCGGTCAAACAAAAAAGGCTTACGCAACCGTAAGCCTTTGATTATCGTGACGCATACCACAACGGCTTACCAGCTTGGCAAGTCATGATGGTGATGGATGCTGTTCATCTTTTTCACAATGCAAAAGTACAAATCCCGCCGCTTTTATCCAAAAATACCTGTCTGCGGCCGTCGGAAATCCATAGTTTTACGTCATGCGCGTGATGAGACAAGGTTGCATGATCGCCCTGATCAACCTGATGTTCTCCTGCAGTCTGTTGGCGCAGGAGCAAACGACACAGGATCTCTGGAATACCGGAGCTGTTGGGCAGGTTATGCCCATGGATGAAATCACGGTGGTCGAACAGGGCGTGACACTCATCAGCGAACGGGTTTGGGTGGACCTCTTTCCCGGCTTTGGGGTGGTCAGGAGCGTATTTAAATTTTCGAACCAGACCGATATGCCGATCCGGCTGAAGATCGGATATCCTGTCCGCGGGGATTTCCAGACGGATATTCCGGCCCTTGCGCATTTTGATGATGCGCGCGGCCTCAGGATATCGGTAGATGGACAGGCCGTCATCACCCGAACAGAAGAGGGCCGATCCAACGGACATGATCCGAACCCGTTCATACACCAGGTCTGGGATCAGACCTTCCCGCCCGACACGGTGAAAACGATAACGGTAGAATCGGTGGTACCGACCCAACTTTCGCGACTGACATCAGGGGGAAATTTTGCTACCGGCAACGCTTTCGGCATCAGCCTGCAGGGTGCGGAATCCTGGGACGGACCGATCGGTCAGCTGCAGGTATTGATCCGGCTGAACGGCGGACTGATGCTGGCGGATGTACGGGGACTGGTACCCGACAGCACTTTTATCGGGAATCTCGGACATCTGCAACTCGACAGATCGAACCTGGAACCGGGCAGTGCCGACAATATGGTCGTTTGGTACAACGGGGCGCCGGCCGACTATCCCTTTGAAAAGAAGGTAACCCCGATGTTGGAACCACTGCGCGTTTCAATGGACACCTTTCCGGTGACGGCCTTTAATGACACAGCCTTCCAGCCGATCCGGAGAAACGATTTCGATGTGGCCGCCGGCGGGCTCACCCTCATGGGTATTCTTTACTTCATCATGTTCTTTGCCCCCTGGGTGATCCTCATTTGGTTCGTAGTGTCCATGCTGCGCGTGAAACGAAAGCTTCGGCCAGCGCAACAAACCACAGATCAGAAAAACAGATAAATCAAACATTCGACATATGCAATTAAGAACCCTTGCCTTAGTTTTTGGGGGACTGATTCTGGCGACAGCGATGCAGGCTCAGGATCTGTCAGGCTATCAGCAGCCGCCAACGATCATGCGCGACTTGCTACTGGCACCACCCACCCCATCCGCCAACCTCGACAAGAGCGGCCGATGGCTGATGCTCACCGAAAGATCCAGTTATCCCTCCCTGGCTGAACTGGCTGAACCGGAACTTCGGATCGCAGGCCTGCGCATCAACCCCGCCAATTTCTCCCCCAGTCGAAGCGGTTCGGTAGAAAAGATCACTTTGCGCGACCTCACCACGAACCAGGATCATCAGATCCAGGGACTGCCGGCGCCGCTGCATGCCGTGTCTATCCAGTGGAATCCGGATGAGCGCCGCTTCGCCTTCATCCAGCTCGAAGACAACCGTGCTGACCTCTTTGTGGTGGAGATGGCCACACTTTCAGCCCGGAAGGTCAACGCCGCCGCCCTCAGCAACCTGCCCGCCGCCGGCTTCAGCTGGGCGGGCAACGACCAACTTGTCTATCGCACGGTTCCGGCCAACGCCGGGTCCATGCCGGCGAAACCCGCCGCGCCCAATGGCCCGATCATCCAGGAAAACCTCGGCCGTCAGGGTGCTTCCCGCACCTATCAGGATCTGATCAGGAGTGCCTACGATGAAGCGATGTTCGAGTACCTCGCCACCTCTCAGCTGATGGTGAACGATCTGAAAAGCGAACGTCCTTTGGGAACACCCGCCATCCACGCAGGCATGTCGATTTCTCCCGATCATCAACACCTCCTGGTGACGATCATCCGCAAACCCTTCTCCTACCTTATTCCTTATTACGGTTTTCCCAAGCGGGTGGAAGTGCTCCCGATCAGCGGCGGACCTGCCCGACTGATCGCGGAACTGCCGTCTGAAGAAGGCGCTCCGATCGGATTCGATGACGTACCGGATGGCCCAAGAAGCCACCAATGGAGGGATGATGAACCGGCCACGATCATCTGGGTCAGGGCGCTCGACAAGGGACTGGGTCGGAGCAAAGCCGCAGAACGTGACGCGGTCATGGCCCTGGACCTCAAGGGTTCGGGCCTGCCGAAGGAACTCTTCCGGACGAAGATGCGCTTCAGCGATGTGATCTGGGGAAATCTGGAAAACGCGATCGTTATGGAAGGCATGTTCGCCACCCGAAAGACCAGGATGAGTCATTTCAATCCATCCACCGGTCAGCTCGATTCCCTCTATGAACGGAGCAGCAACGACGCCTATTCCGACATCGGACGGCCCGTCACCTCTAAAAATATTCAGGGCCGAAGCCTGCTCGTGATCCGCAATGGCAAAGAACTCCTGTTGCGTGCACAGGGCTCCTCCCCCGCCGGCGACCTCCCCTTGTTGCAGACATTCGACCTGAAAACCGGTCTCCGGAAGCAGCTCTGGCGCTGTCAGGAGCCTTATTACGAACAAATACTGGAAGTGATAGACCCCGTCAAACCCGTGATCCTGACTTCCAGGGAGAGCACGAACGAAGTACCGAACTACTACCTGCATGATCTCGGCGGGAAGAAACCGAAGACCACGGCCCTCACATCTTTCGCCAATCCCTACCCCCAGCTGGAGGGCATTTCAAAGAAGAAGATTTCGTATAAGCGTTCAGACGGCGTGGACCTGACCGGCAACCTCTATCTGCCGAAAGGATACGATGCCGCGAAGGAGGGTCCGCTTCCGGTGCTGATCTGGGCCTATCCCAGAGAGTACAAGTCTGCCGCCGATGCCGCCCAGGTCAGGGGCAGCAAATATGCCTTTACCCGCCTCAGCTGGGGATCTCCGATCTTCTGGGCGACCCAGGGATATGCCGTGCTTGATAACGCGGAAATGCCCATCGTAGGTGAAGGCGACAAGGAGCCGAATGATCAGTTCATCCCGCAACTATATCTCAACGCACATGCAGCCATCAGGGAGCTGGCCGTCATGGGCGTGGGCGACAGCACACGGGTCGGCGTGGGCGGACACAGCTATGGTGCCTTCATGACCGCCAACCTCCTGGCTCATACCAAACTCTTCAAGGCCGGCATCGCCCGCAGCGGCGCCTACAACCGAACCCTCACCCCCTTCGGATTCCAGGCCGAAGAGCGCACCTACTGGCAGGCTCCACAGGTGTACTTCAACATGTCACCTTTCAGCTTTGCCGACAAGGTCAAAACACCCATTCTGCTCATCCACGGAGAACTCGATAACAATTCAGGCACCTTCCCTATCCAGAGCGAACGATTCTACAACGCCCTGAAAGGTCACGGCGCCACCGTGCGATATGTGCAGCTACCCTTCGAAAGCCATGGGTATGCCGCTCGGGAAAACCTACTGCACATGCTCTGGGAGCAACATCAGTGGCTGGAGAAATACGTCAAGAATGCAGGAAAATAAATAAATCGGATATCAGTTGATCCCCAGGTATTCCTGCAGGATCAATGCCGCCGCAATCTCATCGACCGTCGCCTTGTTGCGGCGGTCTTTCTTTTTCATACCCATCTCAACCATGGCCCGGGACGCCATCTTCGAGGTGTACTGCTCATCGACGTTTTGTACAGGGATCCCAGGGAAAGTCCGCCGCAAACGGCCCGCATAATGACGGATTCGCTCCGTCACATCCGTATCCGTTCCGTCCAGATTCTTGGGCAGTCCGATCAATATCCGCTCCACCGGCTCCTGTGCGATGTAAGATTTCAGAAAATCCATCAGTTTATGCGTCTCCTGAGTGCACAGTCCCGTTGCAATGATCTTTTCGGGGTCCGTGACCGCCACTCCGCAGCGCTTCAAACCGTAATCAATGGCCAGGATTCGGGGCATATTCAGGGGATGAGGATGTCTGCGATGACAAATATGGAGAAGACCACGCTGGCGATGCCGTTGGCCGTCATGAAGGCCAGGTTCACCCTTGACAGATCATTCGGTTTCACGATCGACTGCTGATAGATGAGCATTCCGCTAAAGACCAGCGACCCAACGGCATAAATGGCTCCGAATCCTCCAGTCACGCCTGCTGCAATGATGCAACCGGCAGAAAGTGCATGCAGCATCCGTGAAACGTTCAGGGCCCGTGACTTTCCCAATCTCGAGGGAATGGAAAACAATCCCTGCTGACGATCGAACTCCTCATCCAGCAAAGCATAGATAATATCAAACCCGGACACCCAGCAAATGACCGCCACAGAAAAAAGAATGGGCAGAACGGCAAACACACCCGTCACGGCCAGGTAGGCACCGATCGGGGCCAGCGATAGTCCCAGTCCAAGTACCAGGTGACAGAAAGCCGTGAAACGCTTGGTATAACTGTAGCCCAGCACCACAGCGAGGGCTACCGGAGAAAGGGCAAAACAGATCGGATTGATCAAGGCCGTGGCCGCGATGAAGCCGGCGCACATGAGGATCGTGAACAGTAGGGCACTTCGGGCAGATATGATGCCGGCCGGGATCTCCCGCACGGCAGTTCGTGGATTCTGCGCATCAAATCTCCGGTCGAGGTAACGATTGAATGCCATGGCTGCACTGCGGGCAAAGATCATGCAGAGCAAGACGAGCACTAACAGATGCCACTGATGGCGGAAAAACAGGACGAACCGTTCCAATGGCATATCCCATGCTTCAATATGGGCTTTGACACCGGGGATCTTTGGCAGCGACATCACACCCAGGGCGAAGCCAATGAGCG
>CAJBZC010000096.1 GCA_903959965.1 uncultured bacterium | reverse complement strand
CACCAATTTTTTGTAACAGTCGGGAATTGTCGATGGCTCGAA
Source organism: uncultured bacterium (assembly GCA_903959965.1). GTDB lineage: Bacteria > Bacteroidota > Bacteroidia > Chitinophagales > Chitinophagaceae > Pollutibacter. The sequence continues at coordinate 3,506 of CAJBZC010000096.1, read as the reverse complement.
TCTGATCAACTAACACATCAGATGGTTTATCAAGCTGATCATTATCAAGGTGAACCCGGAGCAATTGCACATCCGGGTTAACGTTGGATGTCACCGGACATATCATCGTTGAAGGATGAACATCATTCAGCAGATCTGTTTGTATGATCACCACTGGCCGGGTTTTGCCGGGTTCGTTACCCATCATGGGGTTAAGGTCAGCCAGCCAGATTTCGTACTGCTTACGCTCCATCTGTCAGTTGTTCAAATTCCCGTAGGATATCCATGGAATCTTTGCTGACCAAAGCAGACTCTCCTTCCAGTTGTTTTTTTAAAAATCGTCGATGGTTGATGAGGTTGTACAATTTAACGGCTTCGTTGATGTATCGATTCCTGGGGAGATGCATCTGTGCCGTTAACTTTTCTGCCTCTTCGTAGATGGCTTCATCCAATTTCAGGGAAAGGACTTTCATGGCCTGTTTGTTTCTACAAAGGAATATACAAATAGTATATACAGAATGTCGGGGATGGCAGAAGGTTAACCGTTCGATTGGTTCATTTCAATGGCTTTATATCCCCATCACAAAGGCCTGTCAACAGGGTGACTCCGTTTTCTCCCACCCGAAGGCATCCGTAACGGGCAGGTTCGAATGTCGAAGCCTGGTTTTCCTGAAAGTAATAGGCTTCGGCACCGATGCTCAGCTGGCGGCGATTGTTGTGATAGGGTATCAGGATCTCATCAGCTGCAAGCGGTGTACGTTGGGCTTGAAATCGTTTGAGGGAGGCGATGTTTCTACCATCGATGGTAAGGACACAGTATCCGGTGATGGGCAGGCTCCTGAGTTTTTCAACGGGAAGATCGGCGATGCGATAGGCCAACTGCATATAGTCGCCCTGCATGAGTGAGCGGGGATCTTTGGGCGAGAGTTCGAGGAAGATCAATCGACCGTTGATCAGGATATCTTCGTTGCGATGCACCGAGTATCCGATGAAGCCCCCGAAGAGAGCCAGGTTGAGCAGGATCAGCCAGCGATTATCCTTCAGCATCTTCTTTATTTGTAAATACCAGGAACAGGTAGGTAAGCATACAGGTGGCACCGGACACCATCATCCAGATTGATTTCTGCAAAAGACTGATGGGGAGATCATAGTACCACATGCCTATGAACAAGGGCAATCCAAGAACCCCGAGCACAAATGCACTGCGATGCCCGGCATAGAAGCCGATCAGCAGGATGAGTAGCGACGCTGCGATGGCAGGATTCATGGCGGTCGGAAGGGTGAGCAGCAGCAGGGCGATCATCCATTTGCGCCTTCTTTTGCGATCTGCATCGAGCAGTTCCATGGAAACATGTCGAAGGAGGATCAACAGAGCGCCGGCTACGGGAAGATAAGACAACCAGATAAATCGGGGCGATGTCAAGGGTGAACCGTCGCCTCCCGCTAACAAAACAAAACCGGTGAAACAGGCCACGATTACACCGTTTCTCAGCGGAAGGTATAACCAGAGAGATCTACCCCCTGTCGCTAACGCATTTGCTTCAGAGAGCATTATGGCGGTAACCGAGGCAACGGTCAACAGGTTATACAGATGCAGTCCGTCTTGCCAGCCTGCGGCACCCATCCAGAAAAGTAAGCTGGCAAAAAATACTATAACCGCGGTGAATACCTGTGTTTTACTTAGAGTAACCATGACCGTTAGTAAAGCAATCCCGGCAAAGAGCGGAGCGATCTGTACTCCCAGCCATCCAAGACCTGTCAGTCCCATGGCTGTGATGACCAGTCCCACCGCCTGCAAAGCCACGGCAAAAGTGTCAAAGGCCAGGGTGTTTCTCCATCGGGGTAACAACCATGACAGGAGCATGAAAGCGATCCCGGTGATCAGGGAGTGTAATCCTTCCTTCAACAGATCGCTGATGAAGAGGAACCCGGTGAAGAAAACAGCAGACAGGATACCACCCGCGATGGATAGCAACCGCAGTGGCAGCGGATCCAACACCTGAGCGGTATTCATTTTATCGTACAGGCTGCCGGGGTCGTAGGCATACCCCTCCCCTGCTGCGCGCACGAGCTTCCTGATCGACATCCATTGGTGTTCAGCGCGCGCCATTTTCCCATTTCTTTTGAAGTAACGCCATACCGGCTACCAGACCTGCCACTGCAGCTGCCACAAACAGACTTACAGCCAGCATCATAAAAGCATCGCCTGAGATCTTGAGCAGAGCCCCTGCGATCACCACAATAAGTGCTAAACCCACAAGCGCCGGCCAAAATATGCTATGACGCTTTATCCCGAAGTAGATGAAGATCAGCGATTGAATGGAGATCAGGGAATAGATCAGTGGAGCCCAGGCATCGCCGCCGTTATAAATGCCATTAAGGGCAGCCAATGTGTAGAACCCTGCGGCTGCCATTCCGAGGATCTGCAGATACCAGTTGGGAATGGTAGTATTGGAAAAGCGAGCGGGCCATCTGAGGGATATCCAGATGGCGATACCGTTGAGGATGCCTGGCAGGAAGAGCGCTGTGAGGGTTTGAAGTTCAGGCTTGCGCTGGCTGAGCCAGGTCAGCAGGGTGATATTTAACAGTGAAATATAGCCGAGCCATAAGAAGGGGAAACGAGCAGCCACCGCCCAGCAAAGGGTAAAGGCAGTCCATGTGAGGAAAAAATCGAAAGTATCCGCTCCTGTCTGGTATATCTGTCCGTAAACACCGAGCATGGTACCGGTCAGGATGGTGGCTGCCAGCAGGAACCAGCGTCGGACGCGGAGCAGCTGAGAACTAGAGAGGGAGATCATGACGGAGATGAGCAATAGTCCACCGATAATCCCGAGTTTTGCGAAGCGATGCAGATCCGCCCAATTGTAGGCGAAGAAAAAAACAATGCCTGCGAGCAAAAAACCCAATCCCAGCGCCAGAAGTATATACCGAAGAAAATGCATCCAAGCCGTCGTGCCGGGATACAAAAATCTTTGTAACAGGTGGAGTGCAGCCGGCTTAGACATGTCGCCATGTGTTCCGAGCAGATGTATCTGCCGCCTGCGTTGATGTCTGCCGCTCATGTGCATGAAAGAAGATAACAGTTCAAAGTGTAAAGGTATGCCAACAGGGCATAACCTGCAATCAGCAGAGTATGTCGATGAGTAACTTGAATGAATCGCGGGGAATGTATCTTGCACCGAGGCTTTCCAGGTGGGGGGTGTGCACCTGACAGTCGATCAGCCCTATGCCCTCTGCGGCCATATGTTGAACAGAAGAAATGAATGCGTATTTACTGGCATTGGACTCGTGACTAAACATACTCTCTCCAAAGAAAACATGTCCGAGCCGGATTCCGTAGAGTCCCCCAACCAGCTTGTCGCCATTCCAGCATTCCACACTGTGCGCATATCCGGATTCGTGTAGTTTGATATAGGAGCGCTCCATGTCACGGGTGATCCATGTCCCGCTCTGTCCTTCCCTTTTCGTGATTTTGCATGCCCGTATGACTGCTGGAAAGTCCTGGTTCATGGTCACCCGGAAAGCTT
>CAJBZC010000095.1 GCA_903959965.1 uncultured bacterium | reverse complement strand
TGACTCATGGCCCGCCGCTACCGGTGCCACTGACAATGCCGCCGGCGTATGTGTTATGATGGAGGCGGTGCGCATTTTAAAAGCGATCGGCATCACCCCCAGAAGGACCATCCGCATCGCATTATGGAGCGGAGAGGAACAGGGTTTGCTGGGTTCCCGCGGGTATGTCAAGAAAACCTTCGGGGATGCAGAAAATATGAAACTGCTCCCTGATCATCAGAAGTTATCTGCCTACTACAATCTCGACTATGGAACCGGTAAAGTCCTGGGCATTCACCTGCAGGGCAATGAAGCGGCCCGTAATATTTTTCAGGAATGGTTCAAGCCATTCGACGATCTGAGGGCAAGAACCGTCACCCTGCTGAACACCGGCAGCACAGATCACATATCATTCAATACTGTCGGATTGCCGGGTTTCCAGTTTGTACAAGATCGCCTCGTTACCCAGCACAGCAACATGGACAGTTACGATCATCTCATGCCGGATGACCTCAAACAATCTGCCACCATTGTGGCAGCCTTTGTCTACAACACTGCCATGAGAGATGCCCTCATCCCAAGAAAAGCCTTACCAGTGATCGGAACGATCGATCCTGTTTCCGGCTTTAGAAAACAATGATGTCATGAAAAAGCGTTGACCATGAAAACAAGATCAGTATTCCTCTTACTCTTGTGTGGCATAATTACAGTCAATGCCCAAACAGCCAGAAAACCAGGAACCCAAAAACCGAACATCCTCTTCATCTCGATCGATGACCTGAATGATTGGATCAACATTGGAAAATGGTCGGGCAGAAAGGGAATGAAGACGCCCAATTTCGAACGCCTGGCGAAGATGTCGATGACGTTCACCAATTGCGGGGTGGCGGCTCCTGCCTGCGCACCCTCAAGGGTATCCATTATGACCGGTGTCCATCCTGTGAGATCGGGGATTACCGGATGGAAACATCCTGAATGGAGAAAGGTGCCCGCGCTTCAACAGGTTGAAACCATTGAACAATTTTTCAAGGCAAGAGGATATACTACCCTTGGCGGCGGAAAGATTTACCATACACAAGCTCCTCCCCGAACACTGAGCAATCAGTCGGAAGAAGCAGGATGGGATTTTTATTTCCCCAGCATCCATGTTCCGGTACCATTTCAGATCCGCGCCCCCAATGAGGTCATCAATATCCCCAATAAAACAGATATCCCACAACCCGATTACTTTTCCTGGGGGCCCATCCCGGTGGAAGATAAAATGATGGCCGACTACCAAACGGTAGACTGGGCCAACTATGTGTTATCTCAAAATCATGATAAACCGTTATTCCTCGCCGTCGGTATCACCAAACCACATGACCCATGGGAGGCACCCCAAAAATACTTTGATATGTATCCACTCGATTCCATTCAGGATGTCGAGGTAAAAAAAGATGATCTCAGGGATACATGGGTCCATGGCAGAAGATTGCTGGAGAAATTCATTGTTGGAAATCAACAGACAAAAAAAGTCGTACAATCCTACATGGCGACCATCTCCTTTGCAGATGCCATGCTTGGCAGGCTTCTCGATGGACTGGAAAGATCTAAATACAAGGATAACACCATCATCATACTATGGTCAGACCATGGAATGCACATGGGGGAAAAGGAGAATTGGGAAAAATTCACACTGTGGGAAAGATCGCTGAAAACACCTTTGATGATCAGGATGCCGGGTACGACCAAGCCGGGTACGCTGTCAGATATTCCGGTCGGCACGATCGATCTGTTTCCTACACTTGCAGAAATGATCGGAGAAAAACCACCCGCCTATTGTGATGGAGAAAGTCTCCTGCCATTGATCAGCCAGAAGACCAAGGTACACCGGCCCGTGTTATCCACCTATGAAGTGAAGGATTCTGCCAGTCAAACGCACTACGATGCGTACACTCTTCGGACAACAACACACAGATACATTTATTATCCGAGCAGCGGGCTTGAAGAGCTCTATGATCATCGAGTAGATGACAATGAATGGAATAATATCGCCTATAAAACGGAGTCAAAGTCGATTATAAATAATTTCAGGAACTTATTACAGCAACATCTACCTGCACTGAAATGGAAAGACGGAATCCCCAAAGGATATGAGATCCTGAAAGATGGGGAGATCAGAAAATTGGACTACCGATCCATTGAAGATTTAAAAGACAAAAAGTGGTGGATGTAACCAAATGTACAATCCCATCAAATCCTTATAAAACCCCATACCACTTACATCGATCATAAATTAAACTGAAATAAACAAACCGACACATGAAATATCAACTGAAACATGTTCGCCTGTTGCATACATGCACCTTGCTTTGTATGCTCCTCAGCGTTCACGTAATGCGTGCCCAGGACAGGGATATCAGCTACCTCTCGTCCGGAGGCAAACTGAAACCCCTGCAAGCCATCATGGACATCAGACATTATACGATTGCGCTGGATGTAGATATGTCACAAAAATCGATCAAGGGGAGTACTGAAGTCGATATGATCCTGTCGGCATCCGCAGATACCATCCTGCTCGACCTGGTTCATTTGCTCACGGTGAGTAAAGTGAAGGTGAATGATAAAACGGTAAGCTTCACACAGGGTGATGACAAGATCTATATCAAATCCGACAAACCCTTTGCACCTGGTAAACAGAAAGTCCGCGTGGAGTATGAGGGAAACCCGCCAGAAGCGGTAAAACCTCCATGGACCGGTGGATTTACCTTCACCAAAGACAGAAGTGGAAATGACTGGATGGCCATCAATTGTCAAAAAGAAGGCGGCCGCGTGTATTTCCCTTGTAAAGATCATCCAAGTGATGAGCCCAACGAAGGTGTTGACATGATGATCACCGTCCCCGAAAACCTTGTCGTCGGTGGACCAGGCCTGCTGAAAAGTGTTGTGAAAAAGAAAAATAAGAAAACCTATCACTGGAAGACGAACTACACCATCAGCAATTACTGCATCATCTTCAACGTGGGTAAGTATAAAGTGTACAGCGAAGATTACACCACCGTCAAAGGAACCATCGTCCCCATTCAATATTACATACTGGAAGAAGATAGTGCCCAGGCTGCCAAGATCATAGAATTGAAGGCAAGAGATACAAGGGTGCTCGAGAAATACCTCGGAGAATATCCCTGGGCGAAGGAGAAAATAGGCATCTGCGCCGTACCCAATTCAGGCATGGAACATCAATCCATGATCACGTTCCAAAATAAATTTGAATATAAGAAGATCGGCCCCCACGACTATTCTCCGAATCTGTTCCACGAATATGCGCACGAATGGTTTGCCAACAAAGTGACAAATAAACATTGGGCACATATCTGGATACAGGAAGGCATCACCACCTACACGGAAGCATTGATCCATTATGAGCTCGGCGGACAAGCTGCGTATGATGAGATCATCGGCAAACATCGACGCGGTGTAGGAAATAAAAAACCCATGGTGGGTGACGATGACCTGTCTGAAAACGAATCCTACGTAGGCAGAGATGTATATGGTAAAGGTTCGTTTTTCATGCATAGCCTAAGATACTTGCTCGGCGATGAGATATTTCTGCCGACCCTGAAAAAACTGGCTACAGACCCAAAATACACCTACGATAATTTTGTCACGACAAAAGATGTTGAGCAGCTCTTCAGCGCAGAATCG
>CAJBZC010000094.1 GCA_903959965.1 uncultured bacterium | reverse complement strand
GTACAGGTCGAACGCAGGTTTGAAGTTATCCAGTGTAAGCAGCATCTTGGACTGGTTGCTGTCAAGCTCAACCATCTTTTTGAGAGATTCCAGGGCGGGCATGCGGGTATCCGGGTACTGACCACGCAACGCTGCGTCTGCGGAAATGGTGCTGTAGATCTTGGTTTTGAGGTACCAGGCTTCTACGTTTTTCTGTGATTTGGGGTTGGCGAGGACCTGTTCGATCATCGTCTTGGCATCGGCCATGTTGTTCTTCTCAAGCAGACCTTTGACTTTTTTTACATCCTGGGCCTGAGCCGAGAGGATCGATCCTGCTGCGATGCAGCATAGCAGGTACTTTTTCATGATGTGAATATTTGTTGCTAATTTAATCATTCATCGGTTCTTGAACACCATCCTCTGGTGTCGAATTTTCCGAAGGTTTTTGTTCTTCAATGTCCGTTGTTTCTTCCTCCATTTTCGATTCGTCGAGTTGGGTGATGGCGGCAATCTGATCCTGACCGTCCAGGCGAATCAATTTGACCCCTTGTGTGGCCCTTCCTAACTCACTGATGTCGGCTACCGACATTCGGATGGTTACACCGGAAATGCAGGTGATCATCAGGTCTTCTTTTTCTGAGACGTCCAGGATACCTACCAGGTTGCCTGTCTTTTCTGTTACACTGATGGTTTTAACACCTTTGCCTCCCCGGTTGGTGATCCGGTATTCATCCAACTGGGTTCTTTTACCATATCCTTTCTCAGAAACCACCAGGATGGTGCGAGACGTATCGTTCTTTTCGATGCAGATCATGCCGACGACCTCGTCGTTATCTCCATCCACTTCCACGCCGGTAACACCGATGGCACCTCTTCCGGTGGCTCTTACCTTTTCTTCATTGAAGCGTATGGCGCGTCCGCTCTTCACAGCAAGAATGATCTCAGCGCCTTTTCCGGCGATCCGGGCTGTGAGTAACTGATCACCTTCGAGGATGGTGATCGCGTTGACACCCGTCGATCTGGGACGACTGAAATCTTCCATGTCGGTTTTCTTGATCACTCCTTTTCGTGTACATAGGAAGATCGAGTGGTTGTCGACATATTCTTTGTCATCCAGCTTTTTTACATCAAGAATGGCCCGAATCCTGTCATCCTGAGGCAGCTGGATCAGGTTCTGGATCGCCCGTCCCTTCCCGGACTTTTCGCCTTCCGGGATCTGGTAAACCTTGAGCCAATAACATCTTCCCTTTTCCGTGAAGAAGATCAGGGTGTGATGTGTAGAAGCAACAAACAAATGTTCTATCCAGTCTTCTTCCCTAGTTTTTCCGCCGATGGATCCGCGGCCTCCGCGTTTCTGGCTTCGGTATTCTTCGGCCCGGGTGCGCTTGATATAACCGAGGTGAGAAACCGTAATGACCACATCTTCCTCCTTGATCAGATCGATCATATTGACTTCATCGTCGAGATAGGTGATCTCGGAACGGCGGGCATCTCCGAATCGCTCTTTGACTTCACGAAGTTCTGTCTTGATGACGTCGAACCGCATGCCTTCGTCTGACAGCAGGAGTCTGAGATGCGTGATCAGTTTCATGATCTCATCGTATTCCTCCCGGATCTTGTCGCGTTCCATGCCGGTGAGGCGTTGGAGGCGAAGCTCCAATACCGCTTTGGCCTGGATTTCAGACATGCCAAACTGGCTCATCAATCCCAGTCTGGCCGCTTCGGGATTCGTAGACTCCCTGATCAGTCTGATCACTTCGTCGAGATGATCCAGGGCGATGAGATATCCTTCGAGGATATGCGCCTTTTTTTCGGCTTCGCGCAGTTCATATTTTGTCCTCCGTACTACAACCTCATGCCGAAATTCAATGAATTCCGAGATCATATCCTTCAGGTTAAGCGTACGCGGCCTTCCCTTGACCAGGGCGATGTTGTTTATGCCATATGATGTCTGAAGATCCGTGTATTTGTAAAGCTGGTTAACGATCACGGAAGAAACGCCATCCTTTCTCAGATCGATGACGATACGGGTTCCTTCTTTCTCGTTGGATTCGTTGTTGACATGGGTGATCCCTTCAATGATTTTTTCATTGACGAGCTGACCGATACGGGCGGTGAGTACATCCCGGCTCACTTGATATGGCACTTCCGTGATGATGATCTGCTCCCGGCCGTTACTTTTGGTTTCGATGGTCACTTTTCCACGGAGAACGACTCGCCCCCGGCCTGTATGCATGGCGGATTTGACACCCTCCATCCCATAGATGATGCCACCACCCGGAAAATCCGGTGCTTTGACATGGGTCATCAGTTCATCGATCGTGATATCACGGTTTTCTATGTATGCGATGCAACCATCTATGGCCTCGGTGAGATTATGAGGCATCATATTGGTGGCCATACCGACGGCGATACCACTGCTACCGTTGACCAGCAGATGAGGAACTCGTGTAGGAAGTACGGTCGGCTCTTCCAGTGAATCGTCGAAGTTGAGTTGAAAATCGACGGTCTCCTTTTCGATGTCTTCCATCAGATAGGCCGCAAGACGTTGCATGCGCGCCTCCGTATAACGCATGGCCGCGGGACCTTCACCATCCGGCGAACCGAAGTTCCCCTGCTTCTCAACAGTGGGATAGCGCATGTTCCATTCCTGCGCCATACGAACCAGCGTATCGTACACGGCAGTATCACCATGTGGGTGATATTTGCCGAGTACTTCTCCGACGATACGTGCGCATTTACGGGTAGGTTTGTTGTAATCCAGTCCCAGTCCGTTCATTGCGAACAATATCCTTCGATGCACAGGCTTCAACCCGTCACGTACGTCAGGCAGTGCCCTGCCTACAATAACGCTCATCGAATAATCGATGTATGAGGACTTCATCTGCTCCTCGATATTAACGGGTATGATCCTGTCGTTGTCTTTTGTCTGTTCCGGTTGCAACTGATCTTCCATGGTTCGGTAAAAATGAGGGTCACGATCCTTTGGAGGATCATTGAATCAATAGGCAAAGGTACCTAAAATCAGGTGGTTGACCGTCGAAATCAAGTACTTGATCCCCGGTTTTTTATCCACCGTTGTGGATACACTCACATTTCAATTCGAAATCCTTCCACTTCAGAAGATGGTTTTGATACAAAAAAAATATCCACAATTTCTGATTGAAATTGGGGATAATCTCCTAATTTCATGCGTAATATTCCGTGAAAAAGTACTTACTCCTCCGAAACAACAAAAGATCTGGTCCTTATTCTCATGGAGAATTGATATTGATGGACCTGAAGCCACTCGACCTGGTTTGGGTGGAGAGTCTTTCTACGTGCTGGACCCACCCTGGAGAATTGACCGAATTCGGTGATATTCCAGGTCTGGCCATACAAACCGATGCTGCCTCCGAGAAAAAACGGCCGTTATTGTCTCAAGTCTCTCTGCCGTCCCATCGGCTGCCACCTTCTGAATTTGATCCAGCCCCCACTCTTGCCTTGTACGCGAGAAATCCGGATGTATGTCAGGATAAGAGCATCGCTCTTCAATTGTCTT
>CAJBZC010000093.1 GCA_903959965.1 uncultured bacterium | reverse complement strand
CAAACACGGCATCCCGAAGTTTGATGAATAGCGCCGACTCCAGTCCGATATGCCTGTAACGCTTACGTGTCCCCATGATCAAGGCTCTCATCCTACGGTGTTTACGAGTTAGCCGATGCCAAAGAAACCTGAGTTTTCCAATGAGTCCCAAACGTCCGTTCAAGCCATCGATCAATTCATTGGCATCCGGTAGCACCACTAAAAATGCGGCGGGCTCTTCATGTACATATGCAAACCAGATCAGTTCCGGATCCATGACGGCACGCATGGATCTGAATTCATTTCTGACCGTCTCAGCAGATAAAGGCTTGTAATGCTCAAAATCGGCCCAACCGTCGTTGTAGATTTCTACAAAATCTTGCGTGAACGTGAATAAATCCGGCACTTTGAAATGTTTGAACGTGTGACCCGGTCTTCGGGAAACCCATTCGGCAATTCGTTCAAATCGATCCGGAAGCGCATTCGCCACCGCTATTCGATTGGAGATCTGAACGTAATCCACTTCGAATCCATAGGCGCTGAACAGCCTTTCATAATAGGGAGGATGATAATTCATACCATAATATGGCATACTGAAACCCTCCACCAGAAGCCCCCACCACATGTGGTTCTCTCCAAAGTTCACCGGCCCCTCCATGCCCTTCATCCCCTTAGATCTAAGCCAAACTGCTGCAGTATCAAAAAGCATGTTCGCCGCAACCGCGTCATCGATGCATTCAAAAAAACCACAACCTCCGATGCATTTATCCGGAGCTCCTCTTCTCTCCCGGTCAATGAAGGCGGCAATACGCCCAATGGGATGGTCGGCCTCGTCAAGCATTACCCACCGGCATGCTTCACCATTTGAATACGCTATGTTATGAGCGGGATCGAAGACCGCTTTGATGTCCCGGTCAAGCGGTCGGATCCAATCGGAATCACGGCTGTAGATCGAATCCACCACATCAAGAAATTTCCTGTGCAGCCGATGATTTGTCACTTCCAGGATACGCATGACCGTTAGTTATTCATTGAACAAATGACCTGAATCCAATCAGGTCCATCGACGGTTCATTGGAAAAGATCCGGGTAGTCAGAAATGATTCCATCAACGCCCAGGTTCTTTAAACGCAGGATGGTATCCCGATCATTGACCGTCCAGGGCAGCACCTTCACGCCCAGCCGATGGCAGGCCTCAACATAATCCTGGGTGACAAGTTGATATGCCGGACTGATGGTGGATGGTTTGAAACCGAGTTCCTGTAACAGCATCTCAGGGGTCGACCGATTGCCGGCATCGATCAGGAAAGATGCATTCATTCTGGGGTGTGCCCGATGAAGGACTTGAAGTGTTCGCTTGTCAAAGGATTGGATGGTCACCCTTTTCGAGATGCCTTTCTCCCGGATCACGGCCATCAGCAGGGCCACAAATGTTTCAGGATCTGGATGATTTACGTTGTCTGTGGAGGGACTGCATTTGGTTTCGATGTTGTATCGCGCAGCAGGTTTTCCGGTGCGTTTCACGTATAGCTCAACGGAATCAATCAGATCAGATAACAGGGGTTTGACGGCTTTAACTTTTACCTGCCGGGGGAACTTAGGGTGAGGCTTGAGCCCCACATCCCAGGTTTGGACCTCCGCTGCCGTCAATTTGTATAAAATATGTTTACGTTGATCTCCGGGCTGTATATAAAGGCCCTGCGGATTCGTGGCAATCTCCGCATTCATGTAAGGGTCATGCGAGACGATGACTTTCCCATCCGCAGTAATAACAACATCCATTTCCAGGGTTGTCACCCCAAGATCAATGGCCTTGTACATGGCGGGAATGGTATTTTCCGGCATCAGGCCCCTGCATCCCCGATGTCCTTGCGCATCAAAAGCATTTCGTTGTCCGAATGCATCACAGGTAAGGACTGTCATGATTAAAAAAATCGGGGTGAATACCTTAGTAAATGCCAGGGTCTTGCTTCTCTTCATAGTGTAATAAAAGTACGAATCGTACCTTTACCAGCAATCATTGAAGCATGTTGATCATAGACAGAATAAGGACGGATGTGTCCGAAGCTTTGACAAGTTTGTATGGAATGGACGCTGTATCTGCAGGATTTCAGATAAGCCAGACACGCCCTGAATTTGAAGGAGATTACACCATAGTACTTTTCTCCCTGATCAAGTCTTTACGTATGTCGCCGGAAACCCTTGCTTCAGAACTTGGAGCAGCCTTGATCTCGGCACATCCTGAGCTTTATGGGTCCCACACTCTGGTTAAGGGATTCATGAACATATCCATCCGCGATGCGTACTGGATAGATATGCTCGCCAGACATCATAACGACATCTGTTTTGGAAAAGGTGCGCCCAAACACCGAAAGGTGATGGTCGAATATAGTTCGCCCAACACCAACAAGCCCCTTCACCTGGGCCATCTCAGAAACAATTTTCTCGGCTGGAGCATCGCAGAGATCCTAAAAGCCAACGGATATGACATCGTACGTACCTGTATTGTGAACGACCGGGGCGTACATATCTGCAAGAGCATGATCGCATGGCAGCGCTTCGCAGATGGCGCCACCCCTGCGTCCACGGGGATCAAAGGTGATCATCTGGTGGGAGACTACTATGTCAAGTTCAATGATGCCTATAAAATGGAGGTTGATGCACTCGTCGGCTCAGGCATGGACAAGGCCCAGGCAGAAAAGGAAGCGCCGATCATGAAGGCTACCCAGGAAATGCTGATAAAATGGGAAGAAGGCGATCCGGAGGTGATGGATCTTTGGAAGCGCATGAATGGATGGGTGTATGAGGGATTCGATGAAACATATCTTAAAATCGGGAGCCAGTTCGATAAGACT
>CAJBZC010000092.1 GCA_903959965.1 uncultured bacterium | reverse complement strand
GGAAGGAACGCAGGTGGTGATGCCAACTTTATTCGCATGCGCATCGGCCGGGGAGAGATCTACCTGCATACCGCCCCAAGGGTGTTTTCAAATATCGGCATGTTGAGCGGCGACATCCCGCGATATGTGTCCGCGGTGCTGTCTTATCTGCCAAAACACCCGTCCAAACTGATCTGGGACGATTATTTCTCTTCCGGACGATCCGGCGCGACCACCCCGTTGCGGGTCATCCTAACACGCCCCGCCCTCCGGGCCGGCTATTTCACGGCACTGGCTGCTGTGGTACTGTTATTGTTGTTCCGTTCGAAACGACGTCAGCGCATCATCCCGGTCATCGACCCCCCGCGCAATACGACCATGGACTTCGTGGACACCCTAGGCCAGTTGTATCTCAATAAGAGCAATCATCGGGATATCGCCCTGAAAATGATCCAACAGTTCCTGGAATATGTCCGTGAACACTACAGACTGCACACGGGGATGCTGGATGGCGATTTCTCCAACCGGCTCGCCCTTCGATCGGGCATCGATCCGGTACGCACCCGGGCTTTTGTCGGAAGAATCAATAAGATGCGAACAGAGACATCGGTCAGCGAACCCGAACTGCTGTCCCTGAGCCGCGAAATCGATGTATTCAAAAAATCTGGAATATGACAAATACCAACGATCAGGAACTTTTTCAGTCCCGCACCGACCTCGCAGCCCTGCAAGCGGCGGTGGACAAAATCAAGGTGGCCATCGGTCGGGTAATCATTGGGCAGACGGATGTCGTGGAGCAACTCGTGGCAGCCCTGCTGGCAAATGGACATGTGCTGATCGAAGGCGTACCCGGCGTGGCCAAGACCCTAATGGCCAAGCTCATCGCCCGAACCATGGAGATACCTTTCTCGCGTATTCAGTTCACCCCCGACCTGATGCCCAGTGATGTTGTAGGCACCTCCGTCTTTCATCCCGGAGAAACCCGATTTGAGTTCAGACCCGGTCCCATCTTCAGCGGCATCGTGCTGATCGATGAAATCAACCGCGCCCCGGCCAAGACACAGTCGGCTCTCTTCGAGGTCATGGAAGAGCGCCAGGTTACCGTCGATGGCACCACGCACGCCATGCAGCATCCGTTCATGGTGTTGGCCACCCAGAATCCCGTCGAACACGAGGGGACATACCGACTGCCCGAAGCCCAGCTCGACCGTTTTCTGTTCAAGGTTGAAGTGCCGTATCCGAGCCTGGAGGAAGAAGTAAGCATTCTCCATGCACATCATCTTTCTAACCGCGGAGATCTGCTCGCAGATGTGCAACCCGTGCTCTCCGCCACAGAAGTGGTGGCGCTTCAGGATACCATCCGGGGATTACATGTTGAAGACCGGCTTATCCGTTTTATCGCCGGTATCGTCACTGCCACCCGGGAGGATCGATCCATCTCCCTCGGCGCCTCGCCCCGAGCCTCCATTGCCCTGCTGAATGCCTCCAAGGCCCTGGCAGGCATGCGAGGCCGTGATTTTGTCACGCCGGAAGACATCCTCTTCGTGGCCCTGCCCGTACTGCGCCATCGCATCACCCTCACCCCGGAAAGGGAAATGGAGGGTGTGACACCCGATGAAATCATCCGCCAGCTGCTTTCCTCAAGAGAGATCCCCCGCTGATATGCAACAGATCATCGGCATCTTCCGGGCACTCTATCTGCGTGACAGACTCTTCATGCTGCTCGCCGCCGCATCGCTCCTGCATGTCACCGCCTTCTTTATGCCCTGGCTGGGCATCTTGCCTTCCGTATTCACCGGTGCTGCCGCCCTGCTGGCCATCGTGGATGCCTGGCTGGTATTCAGTCTCGGAAACGGAATCGATGCCACACGCCGAACTCCGGAACGATTTTCCAATGGAGACGACAATCCGGTGGAGTTGGACATCGTCAGCCGGTATCCTTTTCCGGTGACATTGGAACTGGTGGACGAACTTCCGGAACAGTTCCAGCGACGCGACTTCCTGATGCACGCCCGGTTGGAGGCCCGGGGTGAAACCAGGCTGCGCTATACCCTTCGCCCCGTCAAACGCGGAATCTATACTTTTGGTGCGCTGAATGTGTTTGTGCGCAGTCCGCTGGGACTTGTTGAGCGCCGCTATCGCTGCTCACAGGGGCGAAGTGTTCCGGTCTATCCCTCATTCCTGCAAATGCGTCGCTATCAGCTCATGGCCATCAACGACCGGCTCAGCCAGGTGGGCATCAAACGCGTGCGGAAACTCGGCCACAGCATGGAATTTGAACAGGTGCGCGATTATGTCAAGGGAGATGATATCAGAACCATCAACTGGAAGGCCACCGCACGACGCGGACAAATGATGGTGAACGGATATACGGAAGAACGCAGTCAGCAGGTCTACTGCCTCATCGATAAGGGACGTACCATGCGCATGCCCTTCGATGGAATGAGCCTGCTCGATCATGCCATCAATGCCTCCGTCGTGCTCTCGAACGTGGCACTGGTCAAACAGGACAAGGCCGGTATCCTCACCTTCTCCGAAGACATCGGACAGTTCCTGCCCGCCTCCTCCCGCATTGCACAGATGGGTGCCATCCTGGAAGTCTTGCACCACCAGAAAACCCGGTTCCTCGAGAGCGATTACGAGCGACTCTACACCTTTGTACGAAAGCGCATCAGCCAGCGCAGCCTCATCATGCTGTTCACCAATTTCGAATCCCTGGGGGGGCTGCGGCGTCAATTGCCCTACCTGCGCAGGATCGCCGTCGATCACCTGCTGATGGTCGTGTTCTTCGAAAACCCGATGTTGAAGGAAAGGGTGGAAGCCCCCGCACAAACCGTGGAGGAAGTTTATCACAGGACGATCGCTGCCCGCTTCGATCAGGAAAAAAGACAGATCGTCCGCGAGCTGCGGCTTCATGGCATCGGATCCATCCTCACGCCCCCGTCGGAACTGACGGTGCAGGCCGTCAATTCATACCTCGAGATCAAGGCCCGTCAGGCTATCTGACGATCATCAGGCCCGGATCATATAATACATGCAGGTGGTTACGAAATTCCGGAAGAAAGGAATCGCGGCGATGGGCCCCCACTGCTTGCGGCCATTCACGCCGAATTTATACTTATAGATCGGATTGATCAGATAGAAGGTGCGTGATTCAATGGCATAGCCGCTCTGATCGACAATGCGTTCAAACCGTTCGATGGAAATGCCGGTGGACTTGACCTCCAGCAGCTCCTGTATGACAGCATCATATTCGCCCGATAACTTCAGCACGCCCTTGTAAAGCGGCACTGGCAGCAGATGTATCCACGGCATCATCGACATCCATTTGCGACGGCATACCTGCTGGTGACCGCCATGCGGCATGTACCAGGGCGGGAATCCGAAAAACACACGACCGCCCGGTTTCAGGAAACGACGCAGGTAGGGGATGAACCGCTCCTGGTCAGGAATATGCTCGATCACATCCTTCAGGATGATTAGGTCGAACCGCCCGCTGAAGCGGGTCAGCGCCCCTTCTTCGTAGATATTCTGATTGACGATCTCCACCTGCCCCTTGCCGATGTATTCCGCCAGCAACTCGTTGGCATATCCGGATTTCAGCATGTCCAGTTCGATGCCCACCGCCCGGCAACCCCGTTCAAGGAAGGGGATGAGCACCCCGCCTTCTCCGCATCCAATGTCCAGGATCTCCGTGTCCGGCGTGATGTTCAGGGTCTGTTCGATGAAGGGCAGCAGATACTCTTTGGCATTGTCGACCTGCTGTTGATAACGTACTCTGTAATCCTTGTGCTGAATGAGGGTCATGTCGCTTCTGTTCCGTGAATCGGGCGGCCCATTGCCATGGGTCCGTTACCTTTGCCAAAAATACGATTTGAACCCCGAATCCTGGCAGCAGAAATACGCAGAAGGGCAGGTACTCCTGATGGACAAACCCCTGCAGTGGACTTCCTTCGACGTCGTCAAGAAAATCCGCATCCAAACCAGGATCAGTAAGGTCGGTCATGCCGGCACCCTCGATCCCCTGGCCACGGGTCTGCTCATCGTTTGTACCGGAAAGTTCACCAAGCGCATCAATGAATACATGGCCCGCGAAAAGGAGTACACGGGTACCTTCACCCTCGGAGCTACTACACCTACCTACGACCTCGAAAGCGAACCCATCGATCATAAACCCTGGGAACACCTAACGGTCACGGACATACGTAAAGCCACCGAAGCCTTTACCGGCGACATCCTGCAGGTGCCGCCTACGTATTCCGCCATCAAACGCGATGGTAAACCCGCCTACCTCATGGCCCGGAAAGGGCAGGATGTTGTCCTGGAGCCCCGTCCCATCAGGATCTCCACCTTCGAGATCACCCGCTACGAAGGTCCGGTGGTCGATTTCCGGGTCATTTGCTCCACCGGCACTTATATCCGCAGCCTGGCCTTTGATATGGGACGCGCACTCGGTTGTGGCGCCTATCTCTCCGCCCTGCGACGCACCCGCATCGGCGAATTCAGCGTGGATGATGCGATGTCCGTGCAGACCTTTGTGGACAGGATCACTGAAGAAAAAGAAGTGGCTAACGGTCATGAATAACCGAAGACATCGTATTTCGTGTTGACTCAGAAAGGATAACCGATCGCGAACTGGAATACCGGCTTGCGCCATACGCCCGGTACGAACCAACCGTCATTTCGAGGACTGTAGAAGCTTTCTGCTTTAGCATTGCCTGTGTTGTGCGGGCCATACCTCGGATCTTTCAGCGGGAAGCCCAGATCGAAGCGTAGCAGAAAATAACTGAAATCCGCCCGCATGCCGAAGCCTGACGCGATGGCGATGTCCTTCAGGATCCTTGAAGCATTAAACCCCGCCCGTGGTAATTGCCCGGACAAGTCGTTCCGGAACCAGATATTACCGATGTCTGTGAAGACCGCCCCGCGCATCCAGAATCCGAAGAACTGGAACATCCTGAACCGATATTCGAAGTTGGCCTCCAATTGCACATCCGCATACTTGTCGTTCAGCCGACCGTCGAGTGTCGTGTCAAAACTGATATTCGATCCCACGCCCAGCTTGCGGATCTGCCAGCCGCGCATGCTGTTGGGGCCGCCGGCCACATAGCTCTTGAAGAAGGGCAGGGTGACCTGTCCCTGGCGACTGAGGGTCGGAAAAGCGTGGCCATAGCCTCCGAACAGTCGCATATGCAGACTGGATTGCCGGAACTGCATGATATGGCGATAATCTGCATCGATCTTCAGATATCGGTAGAGTGTGCTGAGCCCTTTGCTGGCATCAGTCTGACCACGAAAGATCGATCCCACCAGGGTGCCGGACTCCTCCAGGTTTACTCGCAACAGGTTTACATGTCGTCGTCCGTAAGGATTGAAATTGTGATTGACGGCTAGGTTCGCACCGATGATCAACCCGTTGTTATAGGTATATAGCAGCAGGGGGAAATCCTTGATCGTTTCGAAGAAGAGACTGTCGGGCCGAAACAGCGTGTATTCGAAATTGAAAGGCTTGAACTGCCAGGATGTCGCCGCCCCCGTTTTCCATTCGTATCCCAGGAAAGTGTTGAAACTGCGGAGCTGGAAATACTTGAAACGATCGATATAGGAGAAGTCTGCCGACGTGACCGTCCGGGCATTGCGGAAGCGTTTCTCGAAGGATGTGGAGAATGGGGTGGCCA
The DNA here is from genome assembly GCA_903959965.1 of uncultured bacterium. GTDB lineage: Bacteria > Bacteroidota > Bacteroidia > Chitinophagales > Chitinophagaceae > Pollutibacter. The sequence goes on along the minus strand of CAJBZC010000092.1, from coordinate 1,617 downwards.
TCCAGGGGATGGTCAGTCTGTTGGTCAGGGTAACTTCTCCGGACAGGAATTTTTTGAAATCGTTGAATTCAACACCGGTGCGCAGGTTGTTTTCCAATTGTATCGCCCGTTTCCATAGATTTCTGTTGCGCAGGGTGAAGTTCACGGCCAGACCGATCCTTCCGCTGGCCACCTGTACCACCTGGCTGTTGTTCACCAGGGAAGTGCCTTCCAGGTCCATCCCGAAGAACTGCCGGCGTTCCGGGGTAAGCTTCAGTAGATAATCGATGGTACCGGTGCTGTCGTTGCTCACCCCCTGCAGGTTGATATTTTGCCAGGCTCCAAGCCGGTTGAAATTATTGAGCGTGCGACTATAGCGGTCAAGGGTATACGTAGATCCTGGCGAAAGTTCTATTTGTCCGGCGATGAATCCCGGATCAAAGGTGCCCGTCTGGTCGATCACGCGGATGCCTTCCCGAATGACGCCTGTCGTGTCGGAGGTCGATCCTGTGGTCTCGGCATCCGCATCGCTGTAGGCCGTAAAGCTGCCTACCCGGTAGGATCTGAGATGCATGCTGTCGCGGATCGAATTCAGTCGGATGTAAACATCTACGCGGGGTTCGGCGGAGCGTGCACGGGCTGTGGCCAGCGCCTGCACATATTCGAACGGATCCAGGCTCGGGTCGATAAGTTCTGTGTAACTGGTGTCTGCCTCTGCGATGATATCTTCCCGGGTGAAGCGTTGATAGCCGTGGTTGTTGAAATGCGTGACCAGTCGGTTCAGTTCGCGGTCAATGGCCGCGTATTCGAAGGAGGTACCCTTCTTCAAGGCGGAGGCCGGCAGGATCTCCATCGCCAGTCGCTGCAGGTTCGAGTCCGTCAGATTGTAGGCCAGGGAATCCAGCACGAAGAGTCGTCCGGCATTCACAGTATAAACCATGCGGATCCGCTGCTGGTCTTTTACGGGGCGCAGACTGCTGTCCACTTTTACCTCCGCGCCCCGGTAACCCAGGCTGGACATGAGGTTGAGCATGTTTCGGGTGCTTTGCCGGACAGCGGCGGAATCGTATCTCCGCGGGGATTCCATGAGCGGAAGCGGGATGAACCAGGGGAATTTTGGCCAGGGGAGTTTCGATACCTTGATGACCTGTACGCTATCTTCTATCTGTTCGAACAACCGGGTCCTGGCCTCCGATCTTTTTTCCTTGTCGGATATCCCGTTTACCTTTACGATATTTTCATAGATGAAAGGTTGCTCCGGCCGGAAGTTCCGCACCACGGTGCAGGACCACATCCCAGCCAGGGCGATGGTCCATAAGGCAATGCGGACGGTGGATTTCATCATGGGATGTTGACTTGAAAAGCGGAACAGATGCTGCACAGATCCAGGGTCAAAGATATCCAAAGTTTAGCCCATAAAAAATCAAGGGAGGAGACCGGCCTGTACGTGGTAGAAGGACCCAAAATGGTCTCGGAACTCCTGCACTGGAAACCGGACTCTCTGCGATTGCTTTATGCCACCGCTTCCTGGATCCCGGCGCATGAATCGCATTTGAACGCCGCCGCGCGAAATGTGCTGACCTGCGTTACCGACGATGAACTCTCCTCGATCTCCTTTCTGCAGACCCCCAACCAGGT
>CAJBZC010000091.1 GCA_903959965.1 uncultured bacterium | reverse complement strand
GCACAATGATAAATCCTGGTTTGATGCCCATCGTACGGAGTACGATTCTGCCAGGAATCATCACATCCACTTCATCGCCGGCCTGATCGAAGGCATTTCAGCTTTCGATAATGATATATCCGGGCAGACGGCCAAATCATCGCTGTTCAGGATCAATCGGGACGTTAGATTTTCGAAAAACAAAGCCCCCTACAAGACGAATTTCGGGGCTTATCTGGCGCGTGGAGGAAGGAAATCCACCCTGGCAGGATATTATTTTCATCTCGAGCCGGGTGCTTCATTCGTCGGTGGAGGATTGTGGATGCCTACGCCATCAGACCTCAGCAAGGTCAGGCAGGAAATAGACTATTGTTTGGATGAGTTCCGCGAAATGCTTGAATCGCCGGCATTTGTTCAACAGTTCGGAGCCTTGTCTGACGGACCTGACATGCGGCTTCAGCGGGTACCCAAGGGATATGAATCGGATAATCCTGCGGCTTCCTATCTCAAATACAAGAGTTTTGTAGCGATGAAGCCGCTCTCTGACGATGTGTTATTATCGGCAGATGCATTGAAGGAATCGATTGATGCATGTAAAGCATTATACCCCCTGTTGAGATTCCTGAATCGGGCAGTATCAGAATAAATACATGCAAATACGCCCCGGAGACCATTCCGGGGCGTATTGATTTCATTACAGATTAGAACCACTGATCAAAGGAGTCCGTTCGCGGCGAGGTATTCTGCAATCTGGACGGCGTTTGTGGCGGCGCCCTTCCGCAGGTTATCGCTTACGATCCAGAGGTTGAGCGTATTGGGTTGTGATTCATCTCGGCGGATACGACCTACGAAAGTGTCGTCTTTGTCATGCGCGTCCTTGGGCATGGGGTATTGTTGTCTGGCCGGATCATCCACCACGACCACACCCGGTGCCTTGGCGAGGATATCGCGGACTTCCGCCAAATCGAAATCGCTTTCGAATTCGATGTTCACACTCTCACTATGGCCGCCCATCACCGGGATACGAACCGTTGTGGCTGTCACCCGGATCGCATCATCTCCCATGATCTTTTTCGTTTCGTTGGTCATCTTCATCTCTTCCTTGGTGTATCCATTTTCGAGAAACACGTCGATCTGGGGGATCACATTCAAGTCGATGGGATAGGCATAGGCCATCGGATATGCTTCATCGGAGCCGGCGACAGCCTTGCGACGCTCGCCCATGAGTTGATCAACCGCCTTTTTGCCGGTGCCGGTTACGCTCTGATAGGTGGACACCACCACGCGGCGGATGCCATAGCGCTTGTGCAGCGGATTCAGTACCACAACCATCTGTATGGTGGAACAGTTGGGATTGGCGATGATCTTGTCTTCCCGGGTCAGGGTATAGGCGTTGATCTCGGGTACCACCAGTTTCTTGGTGGGATCCATCCGCCAGGCGGAGGAATTGTCAATGACGGTGATGCCTGCGGCAGCGAACTGAGGTGCGAGTTCGAGCGAGGTACCGCCTCCGGCTGAGAAAATGACAACATCGGGTTTGGCGGCGATGGCATCGGCAAAACTCACCACGGTGAAAGACTGCCCCCTGAATTCGACGGTCTTACCCACCGAACGCTCGGAAGCTACCGGAATGAGTTCGTCGACAGGGAAGTTACGCTCTGCAAGGACCTGCAACACTTTTGTACCGACCAGGCCGGTGGCACCTACGACTGCTACT
>CAJBZC010000090.1 GCA_903959965.1 uncultured bacterium | reverse complement strand
TGCTTGAAGCGTGGATAGAAAGTGTGGCCCGCAGACCGGAAGAATTCGCGGTCAGAACATCAGGGGGGGATCTTACATACTCTGACTTTGATCATCGCTCCCGAAAACTGACGAAAAACCTTTACAAATATCGAGGGATGGATGCGGTGGTGGCTTTACCTTACGGCCCCGCATATTTCATCGCCCTCCATGCGTGCATGAGGGCCGGGGTGACATCCCTGCCCTTGGATCTCTCTCTTCCTGATGAAATGCTTAGACGCCATTTGAGTCGACTCAATTTCGGATGCATCATATCAGCTCGGGAGCATTCAGACAGATTGGGTTTTCCCTCAGACATCACCATGCTCACAGAAGCGTCGGAAAATTCTGATCAGGTGGATGATCAGGTAAACGAGCTGGAATCAGAAGATGGTTTGATCGACCTTCCACTATACAGGGCATTTACATCTGGCAGCAGCGGGCAACAATCATTGGTCACCGTTGATCATCGGAGTTTCGCCAACTATGCGAATCATGATAATGAGGAGTTGGACCAGAATCCACCGATGGTCGTGCGTTGTTGTGTGGCCAGTCATGTTTCTTCCATGCAGATCGGCGCTTTCTGGCGGTCGGTCTCAAACGGTGACACATTTGTTTCGATCGACCCTAAAGCCGGAGGGCTTTCTGCGTCGGCCGAACAGTTATTGCGTATACAACCGGGTATCCTGAGCGGTTTCCCCAGTCTGCTGGGACAGGTGCTCGACGCGGTCCGACAAACAGGAAAGCTAACCGGAACACACACGTTAAGCATCACCGGAGAGCCCCTTAAACCCGCCTGGATCAGGTCATTTATTGATCTCATGCCTTCACTTGAAACCATCGCCTACGGATATTCCAGCACTGAGGCCATGCTGGTCGCCAGCTGGTATGGCAGTCCCAGTGAGTTTATGGCCTATCAAAGGATTCCTGCAGGATATCCGGTGCCCGACAAACAAGTGTTGGTCGTGGACGAAAACTGGCTACCGGTTCCGGCTGGTGTGATCGGTGAGATCGTTGTTCGCTCTACATTCATCTGTTCCGACATCCAGGGACGGGAGTCCACGCTGAGACTGGATCAGGGTGATACCGATTCTGTCAGAACTTACAGAACGAGGGACCTGGGGCGTTTCATGCCTAACGGAATGATCGAATGCCTTGGACGCCTGGACAGGCAATGCAAGATAAACGGAGTAAGGATCGATCCGCTCATCGTGGAGCAGTGCATCGAATCCTATGCCGATGTTGGTGAATGCGTTGTGTCCTCTGTCGAACATAATGGTCTGTTCATCCTTGTGGCCGGATATGTGTCCCGGGAGGAGATGGAAGTGGAGCAACTTAGAAAGTATTTGAGCGACTTGCTTCCACTCTCTCATCAGCCCTCCGTATTCTTGCGGTTCGAATCGCTTCCCAGAACAGACAGGGGCAAGTTGGCATTGGGTGAGATAGACCAGATAATCCGGGACCGACTGGCTATCAATGGGCGCTTGGAAGGGCTTCCGCTTCAAACGCCTACCGAGCGAGCGTTGGCAGAGATCTGGGCTGACCTGTTGAATACAAAAATCTCCTGGCGGCAATCGGATTTCTTCAATATGGGCGGCCACTCGCTGGCAGTCCTCCGATTGATAGATAGGATACGCTCTTTATGGAGCGTCAGCATTGACATCTCCGCCGTATTCATGAATGCTTCTTTGGAATCCATGGCCCGGTTCATCGATTCAAAACTTGCACCCACCACGCCGCAGGTTATGGATTTGCCTATTACCCCCGTCAAAGTCTGGGACACCGGAGATGGCCATTACGTTTTTGCCTTTGTAGGCGGTGCTGGTAGTGAGGAGGAGTTCACAAAGTATCACCTCATCGCGCGGGTACTTGGAGCGGGTTGGCGGCTCTACATCCTTCCCGATCCGCAAACCAGTAAAGGACGTTTCCCCACCGTCGGACTGGAACAATTGGCTGAAGCTTATGCCAGGGTTTTGATGCCATTTTGCCGGGATGGGAAGGTTTGGCTCCTGGGTGACTGCATCGGAGGACCGGATGCATTTGCCGTTGCATGTGCGCTGCAGGCCGACGGCATAGATCAAATTGGTTTGATCCAGATGGATAGTGAAGTTCCTGCCTCACAAACTAAAATTCCAAAGACGGAAAGTAACGGACTCAGGGACTATCAGAATCTCCCTGAATCTGCCGGTTCAATGTTTGATTGGGCCTTTAAATCTTTTCTTCTGTTAGCTAGGTTAAAATTTGTGAGAGACGCATTCCATCTGCGTCCACGCAGCCCACGCCAGGTTTTATCCATGGCTATGCAATATGGGCTTTTTGATCCGATCGACTATACCCGTCGATGCCCGCAGGCCGGAGAAACTGCAAAAAAAATTTTCTCTCATTATGTAGAAAACGGCTGGCCAATGGGGGAGCCCCCATCTGCGCGTTTCAATGCCTACCGATATGCAAAACATATAGCAGGATTTGATATAGATACCGATGAACCGTTGACACATGCGCTGCTCTTTGGTTTCAATGAGCATTATGCTCGCAGGAGATTACTTACTTATGTGGAGAAGCCGAATATGAAATCTGATATCATGAGCGCCAGAATAGATATCCGGAGGAATTTTTCGATTCGCTCTAAGTTCAGGGGATCTCTTCACCTGTTGCTCAGCGATGAATTTCCGGAGGATCTGGGAAGCATCGGCTGGGAGCATCATGTTGACGGGAATGTTCATGTGCACCGAGTGGAAGGCGATCACAGAAGCTATTTGAAAGAAAATTTGTTCGAAACTGCCACCGTCATTCGCCAAATATTGGAAGTGCATTCATGATCGAAGATTTAAATGCTTTGTATTTTATGTAGGTGTGGGTACCAGACATCCTCGTTAGATGAACTGATCTTTTCTGAATCATGCACGATTATTGTCAGATCCGGCTGTGCATTACATCCAGGATCAATCAAAAGAACTTTATCGTCTTGTCATTTCTGCAAAAAACAAATGGGTGAACAACAGAGCTGAAATGGTGATCCTGCCATCCAACCAATTCCCTTCCTCGGCGTTTTACTTGCGAATATATTTTTCGCATGACATACGCTGAATACCTCCATCACTCAAAACAACTCCTCTTCGGTCCAGACTACCCCCATCCATACGAAAATCCCGCCTATCTGGAATATGCGCGGCTTGGACTTTCGAGAATGAAAAGATGGGACAAATCAATGGCACTCGATGCATCATTGGTGATCTACATCCGGGCCATCGATCAGCCCCAAACCTGGATCGTCATCACAGAGCCCTGGTGCGGAGATGCAGCCCCCATGCTCCCCTTCATAGCGCGACTGGCTGAAGAAAATCCACTGATCACGCTGGATATCCAATTTCGCGATCATCCGCCATTCCTGATCGAACATTATTTGACCAATGGCGGAAAATCCATCCCGAAACTGATTGTGCGGGATGCCGAAGGGAAAGATCTGTTCACCTGGGGCCCCCGCCCCGTTTCCGCACAACAGCTCGTGCAGGATCTAAATGCTGCCGGTACCGACAAGTCCGAAGTCGTCTTGGCACTACAGAACTGGTATAACGATAATAAAGGAAATGAAATGCAGCAGGAATGGCTGAGGCTATTTCAAACTTCATTAGCACCTGCTTCGATCAAATGAATATATGGTCAGGTTTATGC